>VSNE01000099.1 GCA_009774155.1 Lachnospiraceae bacterium | reverse complement strand
GGAATATCTCTGTGTAACCGCAGCCGTTCTCATTGTGCTCTCCAGACTGGCCCCCACATTAATTACCATTCCCACTCTGTGTTTCTGAAGAGACATCAGAACCTCCTCTCTGTCTTCATCAAAAGCCTGATCGTCGTAATGTGCATGGCTGTCAATTATCATAGTATATATGCTCCTCATTTTTGATTCCGTATTATTGTACCAAATCATCTGCACAATGACCAGCAATGTTTTTTCCGAAAATTATATTTTTACCACATACTCCGCACTTGCAAAAACAATATGCATCCCGTTTTCCAGTAAACGCAGCTCATACGGGTTAATCTGAATCTGATCCACCCATGTCCCGTTCGTGGAATTTAAGTCTTCAATATAATACAAAGAATCCGTACAGGTAATACGGGCATGTATACGGCTGACCGTCACTGACGGAATACACCCGTCTACATGTTCCTTCTGTTTTCCAATCAAAAAGCTTTCTTCTTTGATATAAAAATCCGGATATTCCGGATTCCGGCTCTTAAGCATAAGTCCATCCCGCTTAGAAGCTCCCAGACATTCCGTCCCCTTTACCGTTTCCTGCTCCTTTAAAAAAAGCACTGAGCCGCTTCCTATCCGGTCCGCCTCCGCCAGATAATCTTCCATCTGCGGTTTTTTTGTTTTTTTCTTAAAAAAATTGATCCAGCTTCCTGTCTTTTCTAAAACCTCCTCCTGGACAGGTATTGCCACCTCCGGCTGCAAAGCAGGCTCCGGCCTGTCCGGCTCCGTGCGCCCATGTCTGTGCAGAACCTCCAAAAGGCTGAAATTGGGCTCCAGAGCACATTGATACAAATCATATCCAAACTCAATCCCCTCCGCATCGTTTTTATCAAGCTTCCCAAGCAGGTACTCCGCCCATTCCAGAAAAGATTCTCTTATCTCCTTTTTATATCCCGGATAATAGCACAAATAAAGCTTTTCCGGTTCGGCATTCAGATACATATATTCCGGCTTTAATATAAGATGGGAAGGGTCCAGCAAATACTCCTTCGCCGACTCCAAAGCCTTCTCCAGTTCCCTTAAAAGGTTCTGAAGCTGCCCGCAGTTCAATTTTCTCCTTCCGTATAAAAGTTCCATGCTCTGCCATCCGGTAATTTCATAATAGTACTTTATACAGCCCTCATGCTCCTGCCTCACGCATGGCAGAAAACCGTAAATCCGGTTTTCTGTTATCATCCGTACCTCATGATTATTCTCCGAATGGTTCTCATCCGTCAGAATCATATAATTACTGTTCAGGTCTCTTTTGTAATGCACTTCCATCTCTGTCCTCCAACTCTTTCAGCCATCTGCTTCTGCGAACAGCTTCACTGGCTTGTATCCTGTATATTTTCTGCCGCGCCTCTATCCTTTCTGCCGGCCAGAAGCTGCCTGTTCCCGTCACGATAATCTCTGCCTGTACCGGATTCACCTGAATTTCTATTTCAGGATTCCGAAGCCATAAAAGGCGTTCCTTCAGCTTTTGACGCAGGTCAGCCTCAATATTTTCCTCTGTCTTACGATTGCTGAATCCTGAAGGGTATATTCCTTTGACACCTGCCTCCAAAGAGGTATGTACACATACCGTATAATCGTGGGCATACAAAGTAAAAAAACAAAGCTGGACAAGCAGCAGACAGATTCCCGGAACCAGTACCGCTGCCTCCAATACAAATCTTCCTCTTCTTTTCATGTACGTATCCATATCCATTCCCCTATTATATATGCGGCTGTCAGAAACGGTACAAACGGCAGCTCCTTCTTTCCAAGCCAGACCGCGGATACCGCACTCAGAATCAGTCCTGTCCAAAACATCATTAAGAGTGCGTGAAGCTCCATCCACATTCCAAGAGCCAAAACCAGCCAGCCGTCCCCATATCCAATCTGTTCTTCACTGAAATAACTGAATATAAGCAGAAATAAACCCGGAATCAGCGCCGGAGCCTGTCTGTAAAAAACCGCATGCCCAATTCCCACGATTCCCAATTCTGCAATAACAGACATGGATAGCTGTCCTTCCCTGATATCCTCTGCAGACAGGAACAAAAGATGTAAAAGTATCCAAAAACGGTTCATGATGAGCCGCACCGATAACAGCGCCTTAAGCCTTCCACTTTAGATAAAGGAACCGCCATGATTGTTCGTTTCAAACCCTGGCACTCTCTGGAACTATGATAGCCGGTTCCATAATCTGTTATATAAACAGACGAAGGAACTGTATGACCTTTGATACAATACTCACAAGGTACATATTTTCCGCCGGAAAGATTTCTGGCCGTATCCAGACTTCCGGAAGAGAGCGTGCGGACTGACAGTCTCAGATAAGTACAATTCCGGTTCCTATGGTACACTGTTCCCCGGGGAGTCACATATACCAGTTCTTCCCCCTCACAGGCCCTAAATGTCTCTCCTGTATAACCAATCCAGGAACGGACGGACGCTTTGCAAAGAAGCCTGTCTCTGTTATGGAAAAGTCCTGGAAAGGGCAGCTCCACAGGTACGCTTTTATAGAGTAGAATATACGGATCAGACCTGTCCCCCTGCCTGACAGCAGCCAGCGTCTGAGCTTTCTCCATAAGGGAGCGTTCTTCCTTCGCATACGCTGATGAAAAAGAGAATAAACAAATCAGTGCCGCAACGGCACACAGGAAAAACGGCAGAACCAGCGCTGCTTCAAGAGTGAGGCTTCCCCGCCGGGAGGTACACAAGGATGTTCTTCTGCCGAATTGAATACGGTCGGGAAATTTCTTTCCATTGTGGGGTGTCTGGAGAGAGCGTCTGCATTTTTTCCAACGGCAAAAGAACATCCTTGTATACCTCCTTTCCTTGCTAGTCATATCCATAGGTCCTTTCCAGATAAATTCCTTCCATCCATACCTGAGCCGTCAGGCTTTCAACACAGTGATCTAAATGGATTTTTTCACAGCCTTTTTTAAGCTGAAGCTCCCCCTCTATAATATCCAGACTCCTCATTGCAAGCACCTTTGCAGATTTCATTGACAGCAATAATCTCAGAAAAAACTCATACTTAAGTCCCTGCTGTTTTTGGGTCTGTTCATCATATTTTCCGGGATTCACTATCAATTCCAAAAGGCCCGACAATGATACCTGCCAGTCTTTTGTTCCCTTAACTGCCGATAATTCATAGCCTCTCAGGAGCTGCCGAACCTCCACCAAACTCTCTCCGCATGCCCAGCCCAGAAGTATCAGGTGCTTCAGCCCTTTTACCAGGGCCGGGCTTCCCGTAAAGCCTGCCAATATATCCGCCAGCGCCTCTGCCTCGCCACTGAATTCCGGGTGAGATATTAAAAAAACATAGTTGATTCCCTGCCGTATCAGCAGAAGCTTTTGAATCACCTGTTCCAGATTCTGCCTGTCGGAAGAATTTCCTCCGATAATATATTCCATCTGGTAATCCAGATATCCGCCCTCTCTTTCGTTTCCCATCATTTCCCGGGCATGCTTAAAGTATTTGCACAGATAACTGATAAACCACTGCTTTTGCACGATCCGGTCTTCGGAACCGTCTTTGCATCCCATGCCTTGGGATAAATTTCTCCGGGATGGAATCACCTCCGGATTGATGGTCCGTTCGGAGAGCTTCGACGGGTCCGAAAGGACTGCAGAGAGAGTAAAGCTATTGCGAAGACCATCCCATTGCCGGACTTTTGATCCCAGCGCCTCCTCCTCATCTTCACTTTCATAGTTCTCTACACTCCCCTCATAGGTCTCGCAGTCCTTCAGGAAACATCGGGTATCCTCCTCCGCCTCTTCCCGAAATTTTTCCTGAAAATCCCAATCCTCTGCCAATGAGATGCCTGTCCTTGCCTTCATGACCCGAATTGCCTGTCTGTAAAAAACCGCGCCCTGACCGTCTGTTGCCCGAACCGGATTTTTCACATTCACCCCCTGAAGGTGAAGTCCCTGTGAAACAGATCCAGACGGAGCCGCCGCATTGTTCTCTATAAAATGCCACAAATGACTGCATATTTCGTCTGTGCTTTCTCTTCCGCTCCGAAAAGAGGTGTCTACATAAAGCAGACTGTAATCATCCAGCAGATGCGGCTCAAACTCCGAAAAGAGAGAAAACATGCCTGCCTCCACTGAATGCTCCGCCTTCCGGCGCTGATTCTGCTTCTGTACAGAGTTAAAGCAAACCAGGTAAAGACTTAAAAACACAAGAAAGCTTAAAGAAAGCCATACTGTAATTTGTCCGGACCGACGGCTAAATACTGCTGCTCTGAGAAACGATTTTTTTAAAGATAGCATTGACAACATCCGTAATCTGAGTTTTAAAAATAATGACCAGCCCAATTAACACCACAATAATCAGAATGACCTCTACGACCCCCATTCCTCTTTCGTCTCTCCAGAACTTTCTCCAAAACCTTTTCATCTTCCTTTTCCTCCTTTTTACATCTGAAATGAAATAATTGCCGGATACATGACCATAAGCAGTATCGTAAGCAGCATCATTATCATCGGGAAAAGAAGCTTGCTTTCACATTCCTCTCCCATTTTCTTTGCCAAAGCCTTGCGGTTTTCCAAAGCCTCCCTGGACTCCTCCTGAAGAAGCCCCGCAAGATTTCTGGTTCCTTTCCGAAGGTTCTGACTCAGCAAGGTTCCAAGCTTCAAATAGGACGGCAGGCGGCACCTTGTTCCGAATCTTTCATAAGCAACTGCTTCTGCCACACCGCTTTGCATCTCATACAATGCTCTACGCATCTCCTCATATGCCTCCCGCGGCTTCCTGTTTCCTGCGCCTTTTTCTTCATAGCTTTCTACAATCCTTTCCCATGCCCTTCTTGTGCTGATACCGGCTCCCATATAGAGACCAAGCCGGCTCACGATCTCCGGGTAATCCATCTGCATACTCTGCTCCCGCTGCCGCCTTCTGCGTTCTTCTTCCTTATGACGTCCGATTATGACCGCACAGACTGCCACGGCTGTCAGCATCAATATCCATATCCAGCGCAGATCTGCCTCCGGATACCACGTCACAGATTGTCCGAAAACTGTTCGGGGCAGCTCTACCTTCTGAACCTCAGATTCCTCCTGAAAAGAATTTATCTTATATTCCAGCATCTGCAATTTTTGAACTTTATCGGGAATCTTCGGGGGACAAACCCTCATTTCCTTTTCCCATGTCTGTGTCTGTCCCTGAAGCTCCATCACCGCCTGGACACAAACCATAACCGGCTCTTCCAGACAGGCATTTTCCACGGCTCCATCCGGCTTTACATAATCCCAGGAATCCAGATACCACTGTATCGCAATCTGTGTGTCCGGAAAAACTGAAGGCATACAGACATCCGAAACAATATGCTGCATATCTGTATTATCCTTCACAAAAGTCTCTTCCAGAAGCTCTGCTGTCTCTGTCAGACGCTTTTGTATCTCCCTCTCATCCATCGGCATTTCCAGAAGAGAAAAGCTAAACGGATATTTTCTGCCTTCCAGCTCCACCTGCAGATTCTGTTCCCGATCCCCGGCACCGCTCTCCGGCCGGTTTAATACCTGAATCGGCCGGAAACTGTCCAGGCTGCTCATCAGAAAGACAAGACTCAAAATTCCTCCCGTTGCCGCTGTCAAAAACAATTTTTTTCTATATTTCAAACTGCACCATCCTTTTTCCCAGCAGATACGCAGCCAGGTAAGTGCAGAGGCACAATGTCATGATTCCAACCCCTGCCGGATTGTGATACAATCCTTCCAAAAACTCTCCGGAACCAATCCGGATGTACAAAAGAACAGCCGCAGGCATGACAGTCATAATCTTTTGCTCATATACTTTAGCGGACAGCATGGTTTCTATCTCTCTTTTGGTATCCATCACTCCCGCCATTTTGGATGCCGTATTCCGTATCACAGTATTTATGCTCCCTCCGCTGCTTCTGGCTGTCCGAAACACTTCCGCAAAACTTTGAACCTCCTCCAGCGGATATTTTTCCGCCAGCTCTTCCAGCAGGCTTTCAGGACTTTGGTTGTTTTCAGCCTTTGCCAGCATATTCCGCAGTTCATCCAGCATCAGTCCTCCTCTTGGGAACATAAGATGCAGTTCATGCAAAGACTGTCCAAATGCATTTTCCACAGAATAACCCGCAGACAGAGAAGATGAAAGAAGAAGAATCCATTCCCGGAACATCTTCTGAAACTGCTCCTGTTGTTTTCGGCTTCTCGCCTCTGCACATTCTCTGTGCCAAAACCAAATAAGAGGAAATAAAAACAGAACCGCAAAGAAACTGTCATAGAACAGCCAGGAGAATCCCAGAACCAATATCATTCCCTGTAAAATATCAAATACAAATCCCTTTTTCCGATGCCGGAATCCCCGCACGGCTAAATTTTTCAATTTTTTTCATTTCTCCGATTTTTTCCTGTATCCCGCAAATCCTGCCGGACACTTCACCGGTTTCCCGGAAGAGGAATAATGGATTCAAAGCCACCTGTTCCCCTTCCATACCGGTAATTTCAGTAATTTCCAGGAGTCTGCGGCTTTTATCCCGCAGCCTCCCCAGATAAACGATCAGGTCAATGCCGGAGGCAATCTGTCTCCGGATGGCCTGCAAGGGCAATTCCATCCCCATTAGAACCATGGTTTCCAAACGACTCACCGTATCCCTGGTACTGTTCGCGTGACAGGTGCTGATACTTCCATCATGTCCCGTATTCAGGCAGGTAAGAAGCTCAAAGGCTTCCTCCCCTCTTACCTCGCCCACGATAATTCTGGACGGCCTCATCCGGAGGGAGGCCCGGATTAAGTCACGTATTGTAATCTCCCGGCAGTCCTCCGTACCAGCCGCCCTTGTCTCCAGCCGCACCAGATTGGGGATACTCCGAATCTGAAGCTCCGCCGTATCCTCAATAACAACGATTCTCTCATCCGATGGTATGGACTCCGAGAGCGCATTCAGAAAGGTAGTTTTCCCGGACCCGGTCCCCCCTGCCACCAGGATGGAATATCCGGCTCGTACAGCATCCCTGAGAAAAACTGACTCCTCCTTTGAAATACTGTCCAGCTCCAGCAGTCTTTTCATAGTTATGGGCTCTTCAGGAAACCGGCGTATTGTGAGAATCGGCCCATTGACTGCCACCGGAGGAAGCACTACATGAACGCGGTCCCCGTTATCCAGTCTTGCATCAACAATCGGCTGGGACTCATTGACTATCCGGTTGCAGCTTCCTATCATCTGCTGGATAATCTCCAGAATCCGGTCCTTTGAATAGAAATTCTTTTCCCAGCGGGAAAGCTTTCCATTCCGTTCCAGAAAAATACCATCCATGCCATTTACCATGATCTCCGTCACATCCTGTTCCTCCAGCAGCTCCTGAAGAACATCCATCTTGCGGAGCGCATAAAACAGTTCTTTTTTCAGGCGGCATTTTTCGTTCAGGGGCAGGTACTGTTTTTTTCCATAGGAAAGCACAACCTCATCAATCAGCTCCTGCATCTCCTCATCCGGCACCTCCCGGCTTAAGTCCACCCGCTCCAGAATCTGCTTTTTTAATTCCGCAAATACTGCAGATGCTTCTGATACATGCTCCATAGTTCCTCCTTATTCCTGCAAAAGACTTCTGATAAAATTTCCCAGCTTCTGCTGCTGCATGAAAAAATCTTCTCCTCTGCCATATACCGCAGTATCAGTCGGAAGCTCCAGCTTCTGTAATTTTTCCATCACATCCATACCGTCTAAAATCTGGATGTAGCTTTCCCACTGGCTGATTTTGGACTGAGAGATTACGTCCTGACGCACCGGAACATAGATGCCGTCGCACTGACGCAGCAAATCTATCTCATGACCCGAAATATTACCCATATCCAATATGATGGTGTCATAAGAGCTCTGTGTGCGGATCAGATGCAGCATCTGCTGCCATTCTTCCGCGGTGATCTGCCGGAAATCTGTATAAGACTCGCATGGAGGGATATAATCCATATGATCCAGCTTCTGAACCATACTGTTGAGACGATAGAGAAACGGCGCCTTTTTTTGTCTAAGATAGTAGATTAAATCAGAAAGGTTCCAATGGCTTCCGCCCAGAAATTCTTTAAACCCTGAGCATTCTTCCAGATTGAGATATAAAACATTCTGGTTCTCTGCAAGTATCTGCCCTAAAACCAGGGCAAATGTTGTTTTACCGATCCCGCCAATCGGAGAATATACTCCGATTATTCTGTTGTCCCTGCATATCCCTGCAAAATACTCTGTCTCATCCTCCTGTTCTGAGTAGTAGTACATAATCTCACGGAGAATATTTTCTACAGACTGATATTTATACACAGCCGGATACATACGGTAATTTCCTGCAAGACTTCCTTCAGATAAAAAGATTACACATTCGCTGTGTATCAGATCCTTACAGACTGCATACCACTCTGCCGATATCAGCAATATCTCAATTTCTTCCTCGGCAAATGCCCTTTCAAGCTGTTCCTTTTCCGTACATATCCTCACCTGGAATAAATGACTTTTCTTTAGATTGACATACTCCATAAAAGCTCTGATATAAAGGATTTCAGAGTCTGCAATCCACAATTTTGTGCTCTTCACAATAACCTCCAGCAACACAAAATCCGGTTTTTTCATGCTGCAATTTTTTAATGGAATCCGGCTCAGAATAAAACATTGAGCCAATGGCGAATGCCACTTTTAGATAAACGTTTATCACGCTTTCATTATAGATAATAT
>VSNE01000098.1 GCA_009774155.1 Lachnospiraceae bacterium | reverse complement strand
CTCATATTCTGTTCCATAGATGACTAATATCTCATTCTTCTTCATTTTTACACAATAAACTCCTTTGCCGCCCATCCACCGGCAATGTATGGAAAGCCGGGCGGAATATGTTTTATTTCTTTTCTGCTATTCTTTCGTATGCGCATTAATATACTGAAGCTTTGTCTTAGAATAAAGAATCCTCTGACTGTGATACAGTCCGTAGTATCCGGACTCCAGATAGCTGATTGCCACGGACAGAAGAAAAAACGGCATACACTCAAAGCCAAACAGCTCAAAGCTCAAAAGCAGGGAGGAAATCGGACAATTCGTCACTCCGCAGAATACGGATGTCATCCCGCAGGCCGCCGCCAGAGAAGGGGACAAGCCGGTTATCTGGCCAAACAGACATCCAAATGTAGCTCCCACAAACAATGTAGGCACAATTTCTCCGCCCCGGAATCCGCACCCAAGCGTCACAGCCGTAAACACAGTTTTCAGAAAAAATGCGGCGGCTATTGCCTCTCCTTTAACTGCAAGCTCAATCACGTCCATGCCCGCGCCCAGATAATCATCCGTGCCAAGCAGCTTTGTCAGCAAAATGATAAGAAACGCCCCCGAAACAATCCTTACCCATTTATTCGGAATCCATTTTTTATACAGATGCTCCGTAACGTGAAGCGCCTCGCAAAACAATATGCTGACAGCCGCGCAGCAAAATGCAAGAAGAATCGTAAGCGCCGCGCTCTTCCAGTCCAGCTCTGTTACAGCCGGAAAGGGAAAATGTTCTCCGCGGATTCCAACCAGCTCTGCGGTCTGCTTTGCCGCCAGCGCTGCCACAGAACAGGGAACCAACGCCGCATACTGCATCATTCCCACGCTGATTACCTCCATAGCAAATACAGTTGCGGTCAGGGGAGTTCCAAATAATGCGGAAAAGCCTGCGCTCATACCGCACATAATCATAATCTTATGGTCATATTCATCAAATTTCATCCATTTCCCAAATGTTCCCCCGATACTGCCTCCAAGCTGAAGAGCAGCTCCCTCCCTTCCGGCGGAGCCGCCGAAGGCATGAGTCAGCACTGTGGATATCACAATCAGAGGAGCCATCCTAAGCGGAATATAAGCATTGGACTGAATTCCCTCCAGCACACGGTTCGTCCCTGTCTTATAGGGGTCCATCCGGTACATGGCCACGATTGCCAGGCCTGATGCCGGGAGCAGATACAGCATCCATGGATGACTGCTGCGAAATCCGGACACAACCGTAATACTGCGCCCGAATAATCCTCCCAGTATCCCCACAGCTACTCCGGTAATCCCTGACAGCGTCAGCCACCGCACCAGAAGAAGGATACGCTTGACACATATCTCTGCATATTTTTTCATAATCTTCCCCCAACGAATCAAAGGCTGCTCCTTAACAAAATCTTAACATATCTGGCCGGAAAAAGGGGATGCCTCAGAAACGACATCCCTTTTCCCGCAGTTCTCTTCTATTTTACATTTCTGCTGCTCTCGCTGCAACCTCTTTTTCCTGTACATCGGACGGAGCCTGCTCATAACGGGCAAATTCATAAGAATATACGCCGCTTCCGCCGGTCATGGAACGCAGATCCGTATTGTATCCGAAAATTTCCATCATCGGAACATCCGCCACAACCTCTGTCTTGCCTGTACCGGCCGGATTCATGCCAAGCACACGGCCTCTTCTCTTATTCAAATCTCCCATAACGTCGCCGGTATAGCGATCCGGAACTAAAACAGTCACTGTGGCAATCGGTTCAAGAAGAATCGGAGACGCCTCCATAAAGCCTTTTTTGAATGCCTGAACAGCAGCCGTCTTGAATGCCATCTCAGAGGAATCAACCGGATGATAGGAGCCGTCATAAAGGACCGCCTTCACTCCCACTACCGGATAACCGGCCAGAGGGCCTTTCACTACCGATTCCTGAATTCCCTTCTCCACTGCCGGGAAGTAATTCTTCGGAACCGCGCCGCCCACGACCATCTGGTCAAACACATACGGAGTCTCCAGATCACCGGACGGCTCAAAGGTCATCTTCACATGACCATATTGTCCGTGTCCGCCGGATTGTTTTTTATATTTATATTCCACATCCGATTTCTTACGGAGAGTTTCACGGAATGCCACCTTCGGTTTTTCCAGCTCCACATCCACTTTGTACTTTTCCGCAAGAATACTCACAATAACGGACAGGTGCTGATCTCCCATACCATAGAGAAGGGACTGGCGGTTCTCGGCGTCATTTACCGCCTTGATCGTCAAGTCTTCATCCATCATCTTCGCCAGCGCCTGGGAAATCTTATCTTCATCCCCTTTATTCTTGGCTTTATAAGCCATATATGTATATGGTTTGGAAATCTCAGTCCTGCCAAACAGCACCGGAGCTGCTTTTGTGGACAGAGTATCGCCGGTTTTGCAGCCTGCTTTTCCAATAGCCCCTATATCCCCCGCATGAAGCTCGGAAACCTCGATCGGCTTATTTCCTCTTACCACATAGAGCTTATTCAGCTTCTCTTCCGTCTCGGAGGAGGTATTAAACAGCACGTCGTCTGATTTGATAACGCCGGAGCATACTTTAATCAGAGAATATTTTCCGATAAACGGATCTGCAATTGTCTTAAATACATATGCGGATTTTGCTTTGGAGAAATTATAATCTGCCTGGAAAATCTCATTGGTCTTAATGCTGATGCCTGCGCATTCCTTTTTATCCGGCGACGGAAGCAGCTCCACGATATCGTTCAGCATGTTATGAATATTGCGAAGCTCTATGCTGGAACCCATGGAAACCGGAATAATACTTCCGTCGTTTACATTCATCTTCATCGCCGCGCGAATCTCGCTGACCGAGAATTCATCTCCTGCAAAATAACGCTCCATAAATTCTTCACTGGTCTCTGCCACTGCGTCCATCATGGCCTCCCGGTAAATATCCAGGTTCGGACGGCTGTAATCCGGAATCTCACATTCTTCTCTCTCACCGATGCCGGTAAAGCGGCGGCCCGCCATCTTCATAACATTGATATAGCCGACAAATTTTTCATTTTCCCGGATCGGCTGATAAAACGGCGCGATTTTCTTGCCGTACATCTCCGTCAGCTTCTCCACAACCTCACGGAAGGAGGCATGATCCACATCCATCTCAGATACAAAGAACATACGCGGAAGCTTGTATTTCTCACACAGCTCCCAGGCCTTCTCGGTTCCGACCTCCACTCCGGCTTTACCGGATACTACGATGACCGCTGCATCTGCTGCGGCTGCCGCTTCCTCTACCTCGCCTACAAAATCAAAATAACCGGGAGTATCCAGGATATTAATCTTTGTGTCTTTCCAGATAATCGGTACAACTGAAGTATTGATGGAAAATTTACGTTTAATCTCTTCCTTATCATAGTCACTGATGGTCGTTCCATCGGTAACTTTACCAATACGTCCGGTCAGACCGGATACATATGCCATAGCTTCGACCAGACTGGTCTTACCGCTTCCCCCATGTCCCAAAAAAACCACATTGCGGATACTGTCAGTTGTGTAAACGTTCATAGTAATCTCCTCCAATACATTTAGTCATCCTGCATCTCTGAATTGCAGCACGTTTACATAAGGAATCCCACTGTATCAACCCCTTATGTCAGAATTATACTAAAATCCTTGCCGTCTGGCAAGGATTTTAGAAGAATTGCCTAATTTTATTTGTCAGTTATTTTTACTTCACTACAAAGTTTACCACTCTGTTCGGTACATAAATTTCTTTTACAAAGGTCTTGCCCTCTGTCAGGGAAGCGATTCTGGAATCTGCCTTCGCAATGGCAAATACCTCCTCCTTCTCCGCGTTCGTCGGAATTACCACGGTACCCCGCAGCTTGCCGTTAATCTGCACGCCAATCTCGGTCTGCTCGTCAATAGTCTTGCTCTCCTCATATTCCGGCCAGGACGCCAGGGAAAGAAAGCCTTCCCCTCCGGTCGCCTCCCAAATCTCCTCACACAGATGCGGAGCAAAGGGGCAGAGCAGCTTCGCAAAAATCTGTACCTGCTCCCTGCTGACCTTTCCAAGATTATAGATATCATTTGTCAGCGTCATCAAAGCTGCAATCGCCGTATTGAATTTCATCTCCTCAATATCGGAGGATACCTTTTTAATAGTCTTATGAAACGGGGTTTCCAGCTTTTGGGTATCCGCATCCCCGGAAATGATATCCGTAAATCCGGACACACGTT
Organism: Lachnospiraceae bacterium; assembly: GCA_009774155.1. Lineage (GTDB taxonomy): Bacteria > Bacillota > Clostridia > Lachnospirales > Lachnospiraceae > Hominiventricola. The sequence goes on along the minus strand of VSNE01000098.1, from coordinate 4,532 downwards.
CCAGAAAACGCTTGCAGCCCTTTACCGCATTCTCATTCCACGGAGTTGCCGCTCCGTAATCGCCCATGAACAGCACATAAGTACGCAGCGTATCTGCACCGTAATCTTCCACAATGTCCAGAGGATCTACTACATTTCCTTTGGATTTGCTCATTTTATCGCCGTCCGGTCCGAGGATCAGTCCCTGAATCGAACGTTTTGCATATGGCTCGGACGTATTCACCGCACCGATATCATACAGAAAATGATGCCAGAAGCGGGAATAGATCACATGCCTTGTTACATGCTCCATACCGCCGTTATACCAGTCGACCGGCATCCAGTATTTCAGCTTCTTCGGGTCTGCCAGCGCCGTATCATTGTGGGGATCTACATATCTTAAGAAATACCAGGAGGAGCCTGCCCACTGGGGCATCGTATCCGTCTCTCGGCGCGCTTTTTTCCCGCATTTCGGACAGGTGCAGTTTACAAAGGCTTCGATCTTTGCCAGCGGCGACTCTCCCTCCGCGCCCGGCTCAAAATTTTCTACCTTCGGCAGCCGAAGCGGAAGCTCCTCATACGGAACCGGAACCACTCCGCAGTCCTCACAGTGCACAATCGGAATCGGTTCCCCCCAGTATCTCTGACGGTTAAATGCCCAGTCCTTCATCTTGAACTGCACGCCCGCATGTCCGATGCCTGTTTTTTCGATTTCCTCCAGCATCCTTGCAATGGAGTCCTTCTTATTTGTATATCCGTTCAGAAAGCCTGAATTCACCATCTCTCCGTCTCCGGTGTAAGCTTCCTTTAAGATATCTCCGCCTTTAATAACCTCTATAATCTCCACACCGAATTTTTTCGCAAAATCATAGTCCCGCTGATCGTGAGCCGGCACTGCCATAATAGCGCCGGTACCGTACCCCATCATCACATAGTCTGCGATAAATACCGGAATTTTCCTGCCGTTAACCGGATTTACGGCTTCCAGACCTTCAATTCTGACACCTGTTTTATCCTTTACAAGCTGGGTACGCTCAAACTCTGTTTTCTTGGCGCACTCCGTGCGGTAAACCCGAATAGCGTCCATATTGCCGATTCGGTCTGCATATTTGTCAATCAGCGGATGCTCGGGGGCAATTACCATAAATGTAACGCCAAACAAGGTATCCGGCCTGGTAGTATAAATTTCCAGCTTTTCATCCAAACCGTCCAGGGTGAAATTCACAAATGCTCCGGTGGATTTACCAATCCAGTTCATCTGCTGCTGCTTTACATTCGCCGGATAATCCACGTGCTCCAGACCATCCAGAAGCTTGTCCGCATACTCGGTAATTCTTAGATACCAGACATCCTTGGATTTCTGGATCACATCGCTGTGGCAAATATCGCATTTGCCTCCCTGGCTGTCCTCATTGGACAGAACCACCTTACAGGACGGACAGTAATTGACAAGCGCCTTACTTCTGAATACCAGTCCCTTTTCAAACATTTTCAGAAAGATCCACTGGGTCCATTTATAATAATCCTCATCCGTCGTATCAATGACCCGATCCCAGTCAAAGGAAAATCCGACTCTTTTCAGCTGATTGGTGAATTTCTCAATATTGTTGTCCGTGATCGTGCGCGGATGAGTCCCTGTTTTGATTGCATAATTCTCTGTCGGAAGCCCGAATGCATCAAATCCTATGGGAAACAGTACATTATACCCTTCCATTCTTCTTTTCCTGGAAATAACCTCCAGACTTGAATATGCCTTGATATGTCCTACGTGCATACCGGCTCCGCTCGGATACGGGAACTCCACCAATCCGTAGAATTTCGGCTTCTCACTGCCGTCAACAGCTTTGAAGATGCCCGCATCTTCCCATTTCTGCTGCCATTTTCCTTCTATTTTCCGGAAATTATGCTTCATTTTATATATCCTCCTGTTTTATTCCAACCCATGTATATAAAAGGCAAACTATCTCTTGCCCTTAACAGCATGATATTAGTGTAATATACTCGCCTTTGTTTGTCAAATTTTTTGTCCTCGCTTTCTGCGGGAAGCCTTTTGACCTTCATGGATTATATTTTGCGGAAACTCAGGCGTATTCAAGTTGCATAGCAGTTTAAACCATGCTATACTTATGAAATTAACGTGCTAAAGGAGATTTACCATGAAAATCGGTTTTATCGGGCTGGGCCTTATCGGCGGTTCCATCGCCAGAGCCGTCCGTTATTTTTACCCGGATACAGAGATCATCGCCGCCTCGCGCACCAGGACAGCAGTCGATCAGGCTGTGGCTGACGGAGTGGTTAACCGGATTCCGGATAGGGTGAACGAGGATTTCCACGACTGCGATTACATATTTTTGTGCGCTCCGGTATCCAGCAATGCAAAATATCTGGAACAGCTAAAGCCCGTCATCGCTCCCACATGTATTGTCACCGACGTCGGAAGCACCAAATGCGATATTCATGCAAAGGTGACGGAGCTTAATATGGAAGCCAACTTTATCGGAGGGCACCCTATGGCCGGGTCCGAGAAAACCGGATATGCCAATTCCAAGCGGATTTTAATTGAAAATGCTTATTATGTGATTACTCCAACCTCCATGGTTTCAAAAGAGGCCGTGGAAAAATACCGGGATTTTATAGAAGGCTTAAAGGCCCTCCCGCTGGTTCTGGACTACCGGACCCATGATTATGTAACCGCCGGCATCAGCCACCTGCCTCATATTATTGCCTCCTCCCTTGTAAATCTGGTCAGAGATTCCGACACGGCGGACGGCGTTATGAAAATGGTAGCCGCCGGAGGTTTTAAGGATATTACAAGGATTGCCTCCTCCTCGCCGGAGATGTGGGAACAAATCTGCATGACGAACCGGGAAAATATTTCTTCTGTACTGAATAACTATATTGCCTCCCTGGAAAAAATCAGGTATCAGCTTGACCATGCCCAGACCGATGCCATCCGGCGCCTGTTCGAGACCTCCCGGGATTACCGGAACAGCCTTCCCTCCAAAGGAAGCGGCCCCATCCAGCGTATCTTTGAGATTTACTGCGATATGGTGGACGAAACCGGGGGAATCGCAACACTGGCAACGATTCTGGCAAGTAATCAGATTAATCTGAAAAACATCGGCATCGTGCACAGCCGTGAATTCATTGAAGCTGTCCTGCGCATTGAATTTTACGACGAACCATCCATGAAAAAGGCCGCCGATATTTTAAGAAAATACCGCTATATCATCTATGAGCGTTAGGAGTCCATTATGAAATTCACAAGAGCAAACACATGTAAAGGAACCGTCAGGATTCCGGGAGATAAAAGTATCTCCCACCGTTCCGTTATGCTCGGAGCGATCTCCGAGGGAACTACAAAGGTTACCAATTTTCTGCAGGGGGCAGACTGTCTGTCCACTATTGACTGCTTCCTCAGGCTGGGAATTCAGATTGAAAATCATGCGGAGGAAACCCTTATTCACGGCAGGGGCCTGTACGGCCTGACCGCCCCTGAGTCCCGCCTGGATGTGGGCAACAGCGGAACTACCGCCCGGCTGCTCTCCGGTATTCTGGCAGGTCAGAATTTCTCTTCAGAATTGACGGGGGATTCGTCCATCCAGTCCCGTCCCATGAAGCGGATTATCGATCCTCTCTCTCTCATGGGCGCGCAGATGGAAAGTCTGCGCGGCAACGGCTGTGTGCCGCTTCATATTAAAGGATCACCGCTCCATGGTATCCGCTATCACTCCAAAGTAGCTTCTGCTCAGGTCAAATCCTGTATCCTGCTGGCAGGACTTTATGCAGACAGCCCTACCAGCGTAACGGAGCCCTATCTGTCCCGGAACCATTCCGAAATCATGCTGAAGCATTTCGGCGCGGATCTCACAAGCGAAGACACCACTGCTACCATTCTGCCGGGGGCAAAACTCACTGCCCGGGAAATCAAAGTACCGGGAGATATTTCCTCCGCCGCTTATTTTATCGCCGCCGGACTTATCATTCCCGGCGCCGAAGTCCTCATTCAGAATGTAGGCATCAATCCGACCCGGAACGGTATCCTGAAGGTCTGCAGGGACATGGGCGCTGACATTACTCTTTTAAACAGAAGCTGCGAAAGCGGCGAGCCTGCAGCCGATCTGCTTGTCCGCCACAGTACCCTTCGCGGAACCACTGTGGGCGGAGGCATGATTCCGACTTTAATCGATGAGCTTCCGGTGGTGGCCGCCCTGGCCTGCTTCGCAGAAGGGACTACCATTATTAAGGATGCGCAGGAATTAAAGGTAAAGGAATCCAACCGCATTCAGGTAATGGTTAAAAATCTCTCCGCTATGGGCGCTCATATCACGGCCACCGATGACGGTATGATCATTGAAGGCGGCTATCCGCTCCATGGAGCCGTCATTGACAGCAGGCTGGATCACCGAATCGCCATGACCTTTGCTGTCGCGGCTTTGGCTTCGGACGGGGAAACAGAAATCCTGGGAGCTGACTGCGTGAGGATCAGTTATCCGAAGTTTTATGCGGATTTAAAAAATTTAATCAAATAATAATGAAAGGCAGTATGTATA
>VSNE01000097.1 GCA_009774155.1 Lachnospiraceae bacterium | reverse complement strand
CACCAGGCCGGCCCTCACTTCGTCTGTATTGACTTCCTTTACGGCTACCTGGAATCCGTCTGCCTGCAGTTCCTCCGTTGCCCGGCTCATTTCATGACCGATAACATCCGTCACCCTTGTCCGGGACGGGCCGCTGCTGATCACCAGGTTGATCGTTGTACCTTTTTTTACGCTGGAATTTTCAGTCAGGCTCTGGCTGATGACTTTCCCGCTCTCCACTGTCTCGCTGCTGGATTCTGTTACTGTGCCTACCTTCAGGCCCGCAGCCTCCAGCGCCCTTTTCGCATCTGCCTCCGTTTCTCCCAATACCTTCGGAACCCTTGCCTCTGACTCCTCATTCTCTGTCCCTGTCCCGGTTCCGGTTCCTGCAGACACACCTTCTCCGGAACCAGAGCCTGCAATTATGACGTCAATGGTGCTTCCTACATCCACTCTTTCATTTGCATTCACACTCTGCTCTATAATCTGCCCTGCCGTATATTCACTGGAATCCTTGCTTCCCTTCAATTTAATGCTTAAACCAATATTATCCAGAGCAATCTTAGCCTCTGTCATTGTATTTCCAAGAAGACTGGGCACCACTACTGTATTTGCACCGGAGGTATCCTTTGTGTCCTCTGCTTCATTATCCGCTGTTTCTTTATTTTTATCCTTATTCCCGTCCTCTTTATCAACGCTTTCCTCTGTCTGCTGTCCTTCCTCCTCCCCGGAGCTTTTGTCTTTTCCAAGTCCAAGCATCCGGGATACAAGAAGCAGCATAACGACTACAATAATCATTGCAAGGGCAAGTCCGGCAACCGTCATAATCCTTTCCACTGCAGGACTCAGCTCCTCGTCGTCATCCTCGTCCTCATCATATTCGTCATCATATTCGTCATCATATTCCTCGTCGTCATCGTACTCCTCATCGTCGTCGTCTTCGTCCTCCGGCGCCATCTCTACCCTTCTGGCCTCCCGTACCCGGGAAGTAGTCCCTTTGTTCATAATCACGGTCTTTGCCTGTTCATCCAGGTCCACCATCTTCACAAAATCTCCGTCCGGCTCCAGAAGAGACTGCTTTAAATCTGCCAGCAGATCCCCGATATCCTGATATCTGCGATCCGGGCTCTTCTCCGTACACTTTTTAATAATCTGCTCCAGACTGTACGAAATTTCACTGCAGTAAACGCTCGGAGGAACCATATCCTCCTGCAGATGCTTCACTGCTACCGTAACTGCCGTCTCACCGTCAAAAGGAACTCTCCCTGTTACCATCTCATAAAGCACAATTCCAAGAGAATAGATGTCGCTTCGGTGATCCACATATCCCCCTCTGGCCTGTTCGGGAGAAGCATAGTGTACAGATCCCATAGCATTGGATGTGGTTGTCTGGGACGTGGTTGCCTTTGCGATTCCAAAATCTGTAACCTTGACCTTCCCTTCCCTGGAGATAATAATATTCTGGGGCTTAATATCGCGGTGCACAATCTGATTGTTATGAGCCACCTCCAAACCGGCCGACACCTGTATTGCAATACTGGTTGCCTCCTTCATGGTCAGACGGCCTTTTCTCTCTATATAATTTTTTAAAGTAATGCCCTCTACTAATTCCATAACAATATAGTAGATTCCATCCTCATCACCCACATCATACACATTTACAATATTGGGGTGGGCAAGTCCTGCCGCAGCCTGTGCCTCTTCCTTGAATTTTTTTACAAATCCTTGATTCTCGCGGAATTCTTCTTTCAATACCTTCACGGCGATAAAACGGTTGAGTTTATGGTCTTTTCCTCTGAAAACCTCTGCCATTCCGCCCATCCCGACTTTTTCCAGGATCTCGTAGCGGTCACCTACAATCGTTCCCACTTTAATCATAATCCTACCTCACTGTTATTCTATTTCCACCAGCACTACCGCAATATTATCTGTTCCGCCATGTTGATTCGCCTTTAAAATCAGCTCTCCGCCAATTTCATAAATCCCCTTTTTCTGCTGAATCAGACTGCAGAGCTCCGTATCCTCCACCATATTGCTCAGCCCATCAGAGCAGAGCAGGCATCTGCTTCCCTGCTCCACATGAAACGGAAACAGGTCGATCTCTGTTTCCTCCTGAATTCCAAGTGCCCTTGTAATAATATTCTTATCCGGATGGTTCCTGGCCTCGCCCGGACTCAGTTCTCCCTTACGGACCAGCTCCGCCACAAGAGAATGATCCTCCGATATCTGCCGGATTCCATCTGCCGTCACCTCATACAGACGGCTGTCTCCAATATTCACCGCCAGGGCTTCATGCCTGTAAACAGTTAAAGCCACCAGCGTCGTTCCCATACCATAATAATCTTCACTCTCCCCCGCCTTCTCATACAGCCTGTAATTGGCGTACCGAATGGCCTTTTGGAGAATCAGCGCCGGCCTGGTGTCGGCACATCGCTGTACTGCCTCTACAACCTTTTGTACAGCATAAGAAGAAGCAAGGTCGCCTGCCTTATGTCCTCCCATTCCGTCTGCAACAATATACAGGTTGGGAAGATTGCCCACCGGCCGGTCGGATGCATATACATAGTCCTGATTTACTTTCCTTCTTCGTCCAATGTCTGTCATCGCAACTGATATCTGCACAGGTCCTCACCTCACTTCTCTGCATCTATGTAGCTTTTGCGGAGCTGTCCGCATGCGCCGTCAATATCACGGCCCATTTCCCTTCTAATAGTAACATTTATTCCTGATTTTTCAAGATTATTTTTGAAATTCACGATGGCCTGCTTTTCGGACTGTACATAATCCCTTTCCTTAATCGGATTGACCGGGATCAGGTTCACATGGCAGTTCAGAGATTTTACCAAAGCGGCAAGACGATCTGCATCCTCCTTTGTATCATTCAGCCCGCCGACCAGGCTGTATTCAAAGGTAATCCGTCTTCCGGTCTGCTCAAAATAATATCTGCAGGCATCTATCACCTCCGGGAGGCTGTATTTGTTAGCCACCGGCATCAGGCTTTTTCTCTTTTCCTGGCTGGATGCATGGAGGGAGAGGGCCAGCGTAATCTGAAGCTTCTCATCCGCAAGCTGCCTCATCCTCGGCACAATGCCGCAGGTAGATACGGTCACATTGCGCTGGCTGATATGAAGGCCTCCCTCACAGGTCAGAAGCTCAATAAAACGAAGCAGGGCATCATAATTGTCCAATGGCTCTCCGGTTCCCATAACGACCACATTATGCACCCGTTCCCCTGACCATTTCTGAATCTGATAGATTTGATCCAGCATTTCCGACGGCTTCAGTCCCCGTTCCAGTCCCTCCAGGGTAGACGCGCAGAACCGGCAGCCCATCCGGCAGCCCACCTGGGAGGAAACGCAGACAGAATTCCCATGACGGTACTTCATCAGCACACTTTCAATTACATTCCCGTCCGCCAGCCGGAACAGGAATTTACATGTTCCGTCCAGCTTGGAAAGCTGCGTCTGCACAAGGGTAAGCCGTGTCAGCTCATACTCCTGCTTCAGTTTTTCCCGCAGCTCTCCCGGCAGATTCGTCATTCTGTTAAAATCATCTGCCAGCTTCTCATGCAGCCAGCTGTAAATCTGTTTTGCCCGGAACTTTTTTTCTCCCAGCCTTTCTGTTTCTCTCTCCAGCTCTGTCAGTGTCAGAGATTTGATATCTGTCATCGTTGTTTCCTTTCCAGTTTTGCGATATAAAAGCCATCCCATGGTTCCACACCCGGAAGCATCTGCTTTTGTTCCTTCAGCAGAAAAGGATAATGCCGGGCAAACCATGCCGCATTGCCTTCATTTTCTTCCTTATGTACCGTACAGGTACTGTAGATAAGCGTCCCTCCCGGCTTTACATACTGCCATACCGTACTCAGAATCCTTCTTTGAAGCTCCGCCAGCTCTTTTTGCTGCTCCCTGCTCATACGGTATTTCAGATCCGTTTTTTTACTCAGCACACCAAGTCCCGAACAGGGAAGATCCGCCAGAACCACATCCGCCTTTTCAATGGAATCTTCGTCCAAAACTGCCGCATCCATACGGACCGCCCTTATATTCTGCGTACCGATCCGATCTATATTTTCTTTTATCAGTCCTACTTTATAATCGGTCAGGTCTCTGGCTTCCACCATGCCGGTGCCCTGCATCAGCTCCGCCAGATGAATACTTTTTCCCCCGGGAGCGGCGCAGACATCAATACAGTAATTTCCCTGCTTCGGCCCCGCCATAAGCGCCGCCATCATAGAACTGACATCCTGTACCTGAAAAAGTCCTTCCCTGAAAGAAGGAATTGCCCGTAAATAGTCATAATCCGAGATCGCCAATGCGCAGTCCACATCCTTTACCTCCTGCACACAGACTCCTTCGGATTGTAATCGTTCCTTTAACTTTTCTCTTGTGATTTTCTGCCGGTTCACCCGGATCGTCACCGGCTTTTCCTCATACTGGCTCTTAAGCATTCTGAGAGCAGTCTCGGCCCCATACTCCTCTGTCCACTGCTCTATAATCCACTCCGGCATAGAATACTGAATGGAAGGGTTCGGATAAACAATCGTATCCATTTCCCGGGCGGCGCTTCTTAAAACGCCGTTTACAAATCCTTTTAAGCCCGTAAATCCTTTTTTCTGAGCCAGCTTCACCGCCTCGTTGCAGACTGCGGAATCCGGAATCCGATCCATATATTTCATCTGATATACCGACATCCGCAGAATATTGCGGATTACCGGCTTCATTTTGCTCACCGGGACTCTGGAAAACCGGCTGATAATATAATCAAGCTCCAGCAGCCGTTCCACAGTCCCCTCTGTTACCCGGGTTAAAAAAGCCCGATCCGGCTTGCTCAAATACTGATATTTTTCCAGAGCGCCGCGCAGAGCTACATGACTGTACTCCTTCCGGCCTGTAATCTCCAGAAGGAGCTCCAGCACAAGGGCTCTGACATTTACTCTCCCGTCAGTCACGTCTTCTGCCTCCTCCGAACAGCAGAATAAGACGAAGCAACGACAGAATCGACGCAGCAGCAGCGGCCACATATGTCATGGCAGCCGCAGAAAGCACCTTCCTCGTTTGCTTCAGCTCCTGATCGGAAAGCATATGGGTACTGCCCAGAATACTCACCGCTCTTGCAGAGGCGTTGAACTCTACCGGAAGGGTGATTAGCTGAAACAAGGTTCCGCAGGCAAAGCACAGAAGCCCAATCTGTACCAGCGTATAAGAGCTTCCGAAGAAGAGTCCCAGGAGGATAATCGGAAACGCCGCCTTTGTTCCAAAGTTCGCTACAGGCACAAATGCGTTGCGGATTTTTAAAGGCGCATAGGATTTATCGTCCTGAATCGCATGACCGCATTCATGGGCCGCCACTCCAATGGCCGCTACCGATGCCGATCCGTACACGCTGTCCGACAGCCTGAGAACCTTGCTTCTTGGATCATAATGATCGGTCAGATTTCCGCTGATATGTTCAACCCTCACATCATAAATCCCCGCGCCGTTCAATATTCTCTGCGCCGCCTCCGCTCCGGTCAGCCCGGAATAGCTGCGCACTCCGGCATATTTCTGATAAGTAGAATTTACTCTCATTGACGCCCACATGGACAGAACCGCGCCGATTAAAACCAGAATATACGTTGCATCAAAATACCCAAACATAAAAATTCCTCCTATTCTGCTCCCAGAATTGTACCTGTCTCCACAGAAAAGCCCCGTAAAAATGCTCCTGCATCCATCCGTTTCTTTCCTTCAAGCTGCAGCACCTTCACCGCCAAAGCTCCCTCTCCCGTCTGTACAATCATAGAATCCTTTGTTACTTCCAGTATTTCACCGCACACTCCCTTTGATGCATCTGCGGAAACAACCTGGCACTCCCATATTTTCAGGTTTTTTCCGTTTAATTTTGTATAGGCGCTGGGCCATGGATTCAGCCCCCTCACCAGACGTTCCACTGACACTGCGCTCTTTGTCCAGTCAATTTTTCCCATTTCCTTGGTCAGCATGGATGCATAGTCAGTGGGAGATTCTCCCTGCTTTTCCGGCATCGTCCCGCCGAGCTCCAGCATGTCAAGCGTCTCTGCACACAGCTTCGCTCCGGCAGCGCTCAGTTTATCAAATAAGCTTCCGCCTGTCTCCTTTTCATCCAGAGGAACAACCACCTTTGTCAGCATATCCCCGGTATCCAGTCCTTCATCCATCTGCATAATTGTCACGCCGGATTCCTTTTCTCCATTGATAACAGCCCACTGAATCGGCGCTGCCCCTCGGTACTTGGGAAGCAGGGAAGCATGGACATTGATACAGCCGTATTTCTTCATCTCCAGAATGCTTTTCGGAATCATCTGCCCGAATGCCGCTACCACGATCACATCTGCCTCAATGCTTTCCAAATACCGGACAGATTCTTCACTCCGGATTTTCTGAGGCTGATAGACAGGAATGCCGAGGCGGACTGCAGCCTCCTTCACCGGCGTATACTGCACAGAATGTCCCCTGCCCTTAGGCTTATCCGGCTGAGTCACTGCCAGCGTAATCCGGTGTCCCGCCTCTGTCAGCGCTTCCAGCGTTCCCACCGCAAAGTCAGGCGTTCCCATGAAAATAATTTTCATATAATGTTACTCCTCCTCATCACTTTCACTGACCGTATCGTGAAGCTCTCCTTCCACAAAATCAAGATAGAGCTTACCGTCCAAATGATCGCACTCATGGCAGATCGCCCGGGCCAGAAGTTCGGTTCCCTCCGCCTCATAGTATTCTCCGTCTTCATCCATAAAACGGACCGTCACTTCATTCGGCCTTGTCACCTGACCGGCCTTCCCCGGCACGCTTAAACACCCTTCGTCTCCGGTCTGTGTGCCCTCTGCTTTTACAATCTGCGGATTGATCATCACCAGAGGACCTTCTCCGATATCAATGACCACTATTCTTTTCAGAATCCCCACCTGCGGGGCTGCAAGACCGACCCCATTGGCCTCATACATAGTCTCCAGCATGTCGCCAATCAGATCCCTGGTTTTGGGTGTTATTTCCTTTACCTCCTTGCTTGTTTTACGGAGAATCGGATCTCCTTCAAATCTTAAATTACGAATTGCCATAGCTTCCTCCTAACTCCTTGTATCAATATGCATTCAGTGGATTATAATCAAACTGTATATAAAGCTTCTGCCATACGGCAGCTTCTTTTTCCATCTCTTTTTCCAGACTGTTTTTTATGCCGAGAAGAACATCCTCCCTCGCATGCTTCAGATAGATAACCTTGCGGTATACATCATTTTTCCTGGACAGCGCCGCATCCGCAGGCCCTACCACCGTAAGCTTCTTCACATTTCTTTTCCGGATACAGTCCCCTATCCGCTGCGCCTGCTTTTTCAGAAGCTCTTCATCTTTGGAGGACAGATAGATGCCAAGCATGGAAAACACAGGAGGGTATTCCATCAGGTTCCGGTACATCAGCTCCTGACGGTAAAATTCTTCATAGTCCTGCTTTGACGCTGTCCGGATGCTGTAATGCTCCGGCATATAAGTCTGGATAAGCGCTTCTCCTGCTTCCCTGCCTCTTCCGGCGCGCCCGGCCGCCTGGGCCAGAAGCTGAAAGGTGCGCTCCGACGCCCGGTAATCCGCCGCATACAGTGAGATATCTGCCGCCAGTATGCCGACCAGCGTTACATTGGGGAAATCATGCCCCTTGACGATCATCTGGGTGCCTACCAGCACGTCTGCCTCTTCTCTGCCGAATGCAGTCAGAATCTGTTCATAGCTTTCCTTTGTCCGGGTCGTGTCGTAGTCCATCCGAAGCACTCTTGCCCTGGGAAAGATACGGTTCACCTCCCGCTCTATCTGCTGGGTTCCGGCCCGGAAACCGGAAATATATTTTGAACCGCAGGATGGGCAGGCCGGCGGCAGGCCTGTCTCATATCCGCAGTAATGGCATTTGAGCCTTCCGTCATTGTGAAGGGACAGCGTCACATCGCAGTGGGGACATTGGATGGCCTTTCCGCAGGAGCGGCAGGATACAAAACCCGAAAGCCCCCGCCTGTTCAAAAACAGCATGATCTGCTGCCTTTTTTGAAGCCTTTCCTCCATGGCCGCCATCAGCCTTCTGCTGAAAATACTGCGGTTTCCTTCCTTCAGCTCTGTTCTAAGATCCACCACGCTGACCTTTGGAAGCCCTGCTCCGCCGATTCTTTTATTCAAACGGTACAATCCGTAGACGCCGGACCGGGCCCGGTAATAGCTCTCCATGGACGGAGTCGCGCTTCCAAGTATGACCGACGCGCCGCACATCCGCGCCCGGAAAACCGCGGCTTCCCTGGCATGGTAGCGGGGAACATTTTCACTTTTATAGGAGCCTTCATGCTCCTCGTCCATAATAATAACACCGATTTGTGAAAAAGGTGTAAACAAGGCGGAGCGGGGACCGATCATCACATCGATGCCGCCTTCTTTTGCACGCATAAACTGATCAAACCGTTCACCGTCCGACAATCTGGAATGCATCACCGATACCCGCTCTCCAAACCGCTCATAAAAACGGGTAACCGTCTGGAAGGTCAGGGCAATTTCCGGAATCAGTACAACCGCCTGTTTCCCATCTGCGATTACGCGGGAAATCAGTTCCATATAAACCTCCGTCTTCCCGCTCCCGGTCACCCCGTAAAGCAGATAAGTCCTTCGGATTCCCTGACTGTAATCCGCCCAGATCCCATCCACTGCCGCCTGCTGTTCATCATTTAAAAAAATCTTCTCTTCTTTTTTTGTAAAACGGCCGGCAAAGGGATTCCGATAAACAGTCTCTGATTTTATCTGAACAAGCCCTTCCTCCTGGAACCTTTTTATAACGGACGGAGCAATCTTCAGTCCCTCGGAAGCTTTTTTATAATCCAGCCC
>VSNE01000096.1 GCA_009774155.1 Lachnospiraceae bacterium | reverse complement strand
GTGCGTGGCGGAGCGGATGCCGAATATGCGGATTGATGCCAGCCGGGAACCGTTGTCATTTGTAATATAGCCGGGAAAGGGGGAGAGGCAATGCCGGAAAAGTACCGGGGAAATATTATATGCAGGTTTGAAGATTGGGGTTTGGCGGCGGAAACATTAAAATAGTTACCTCTGATTGGCATTAATATATCACAGAAAAAAGCCATGATGACCATAAAATCCGATTGCAGGGCGGTGAAAAGCCGCCCGGAAAGGAGGAATGCAGTTTGGCAAAGAGGAAAAAACTGACTAACAGAGAAAAACAATATCATGCACAGCTGAAGAAGGAGATGCAGGAAAAGGGAGTGATTCCTCCTGATAAGCCGAGGCTGAACCGGAAAAGGTTTATTGAAGAAGCAAGGAAGGAGTGGGACAGCAGGGATATGGAAAACTATTTATTATGGAATACATACCTGATGGAGGCCATATCTTATATGCTGTTACATACAGAGGGGATGAGCCGCAGAGCATCCCCGGAAGCGGTAGGCGCAGCTAAAGTCCTGAAGCTTGCTGTCCGGCTTCAGAAATTTACGGAAATGGTCAGGGAGCGGGGAGAGAGCGAATACAAAATCATAGAGCAATATGAGTATATTAAGGATATCCTGGATGCTTAGAACGAAACAAGGATGCCTGGAAAGGAGAGAACATGCCGGGAAGAAGTATATTCCTGTATGGAAGGACTGAAGGAAAATGAGCCGAAGACTGACACAGAAAAATGAACAGGGGAATTGGTGGGTAAAGGGCCTGCTCTGGAAGGATCTCAATATAGGGACACCAATTACGAAGAAAACCCATGAAAAGCTGTACGGGTGCCTGTACAAGCTTATGAAGTATGAGGAGACAGGGTTAAGCCCGGATGAAGTGGAGCGGCTTAATACCTTTGATGGGAGTCAGGCGGTAAAAGCAACTATAGCGCTCCAGAAAGAGCGGCGGAAACACCGATGGATTCCGGTGGAAGAGAAACTTCCAGACGGCGGATACATTCTGATGTCGTTTGAAAACTTTCCAATCCCGCTGATAGGGCGGTATGAGGAAGATGGAGAAGGGGGTGCATTTTATGTGGGGGACTATGAAGAGAGCTGCATCAGCCAGGAGCTGATTGTCAATGCATGGAGGCCGATACCGGAGCCATATCTGCCGGAATCCTGAGCCGGGAAGCAAAGGACAGTTATTCCTCTGCTTCCGAAACAATTTGTTCCAATACAGCAACCAGGTCATGTATGCTGTATAGCTGTACATTTCGTTCCAGTATTGTGTTTTTTAAATCAATAGACAACGTTTCAAATTTATCCCGGACATCGGGAGATACATAGGATGCCATGCGATCACCTCTGGAACAGTATGCGCATAAAACAGGGAATTAAACAAAAATTCAGAAAATGGAAAATAAACATGATAATAGATGAAGCAATATCTTACTGCGAAGAAAAAGCAGATTGTGCGGAATGCGGCACAGAGTACAGGCAGATTGCAGAATGGCTCCGGGAACTGAAAACGCTAAGTGCCCGGGAAACTCCAAAAGAGCCGGATAAAGTGAAGGGATATCAATACTGCAAAGAGTGCGGAAGCATTTTAACAAAAAGATACTTCACATATTGTCCATTCTGCGGACAAAGACTTAAAGGCCAGTGAGGAAATCCGGAGTGTCTGTGCCAGATCTTTATTTGTGTTGGAGGTTACCTGCTTTTTGGTAACTTCCGGCGCAAATTCACTAGGGTTTGGGAGTGTAGCTCCCAAGGAAACAGGAATACCTGGCCAGCCTGCACTTTCAGAGAAAATCAGAGTTTTTCAGAGAAAGTCCGAAAAAATCAGAGTAAATCAGAGTAAATCCGGGAAAATCAGGGATTGCCGGAGAGGAGGCGGTGTTTTGGACAGGCTGGGCTTTATTATCCTTTCAGTTCTCCGGACAAATGGAGCCACAAACAAGATCTCTTCCATGTCGGTATATGAAATTATGCAGGCAGAGAATTTTTCTCAGAAGGGGAACACAATTTACAAAAAAATGAAAGGCTTTGAGCAATCCGGTTATATCCGGCGCGGATTAAAGGAAGGGCACGCTGCAACATTTTACATAACGCCGGAGGGCTGTGACCTTTTGGAAAGTGAAAAAATTTCAGCCGGTTTCGGCAGACCGGACAGTACAGGGCCGGACAAACAAAAAGGAGAATCAGACGATGAAAAATAAAATTGCATTTATTGCGGTTGGACAGGCCGGGGGCAATATCGGCCAGCTTTTTGAACGGAGGGGGTATACCGTCCTCTACATAAACACTTCCCAGGAAGATCTGGATACGCTGGAAAAAGCGAAATTCAAATATCATATACCAGGCGGGGAAGGATGCAATAAAGACCGCCACAAGGCAAAGCAGCTTATTATTGACGACTTTGACCATATTGCCGGGGAGATTGAATCAAAGCTCCGGTCTGATCTGATTTTTGTTATCTTTGCCAGCGGGGGAGGGACCGGTTCAGGAGCAGGCCCCATGCTGATGGATCTTCTGATTGGTGAGGGCCGCTGTGTCGGCGCAGTTACCGTAATCCCCTCCCGGGAGGCGCATATTAATTCCTACGAATGCTTTTCCGAACTGACGCAGATAGCGGGGACGTCCGCGTGCTTTATCCTGGACAACGAAAGAGGGGAAAAGCTTTCCTTAAATACATCCTTTGCAAAGGATTTCTGCGCGTTTCTGGAGATACCGGAAAAGCATAAAAGCATGAAGGGGAATGTGGACAGGGCAGAAATTGAGGAAACCTTAAAGGCGCACGGAATGGCTGTTGTGGTACGCCGGAAGGCACGGGAAAGCGCTGAAATCATCAAAGCAATCAAGGCGAATATCTTTGCCCCGGCAGAAGCGGACAGGGCTGTAAAATATATCACGGCATCGCTGTCCGGAGGAGTAAAGATGCCGGATATAGAAAAAGCTGTCGGAACGCCGATTGATAATTTCCAGACATTTAACAGGGATGAGACCATATGCTGCCTGTCCGGGCTGACCTACCCGCAGTCCCGCCTGGAGGCTATATACAGGAAGGTTTCTGAAAACAGGGATGTGATTAAAAAGAACCTGGAGGCAACGCATGAAACAGGGCTGAAAAAAAATGTGAATTTTCTGGAAGAGCTGGAACCTGCCGGGAGGCAGGCGCAGGCAGGGAATCCGCTGTCAAAACGCGATATTATGAGCAAATATTTATAGGCAGGCCGGAAGGCTGATACTGAGGGGGAGAGGGGCGTCCCATTGCCGGGATGCCGTCTGCCCGGAAAAGCCGGAATCTTGGGGCGCATATGCAAGGGAGGATAAAAGTGCAGATCCAGTTTGAGTATTTTTTTGGAAAGGAAGCGGAACAATACAGCTTTTACCGTGTGCCGAAAGTGCTGTTTACGGAGGAAGCTTTTAAAAAACTTTCCTGTGAGGCGAAGATCCTTTATGGCCTGATGCTGGACCGTATGGGTCTCAGCCTTAAAAACCGATGGATTGATGAGAAGGACAGGGTGTATATCGTTTTTACAGTGGAGGAAACCATGGAGTTTCTGAACTGCAGCAGACAAAAGGCGGTAAAAAACCTTGCGGAGCTGGATGCAGTAAACGGCATCGGGCTGATTGAAAAGAAGCGCCTCGGCCTGGGCAGGCCAAATGTGATCTATGTAAAAAATTTTATGCTGAAGGACGAGGCTGCCGCCGGGGCGGAGGAGGAACAGGAAAAAGCGGAAGAAGCCCTGAGTATGCAGGCTTATGAAAATCAAACTTCCAGAAGTATGGAAAGGGAACTTCCGGAAGTTCCAAAATCATACTTCAAGAAGTATGAAAATCATACTTCAGGAAGTTCCGAAATCATACTTCCAGAAGTTCCAAAATCAGACTCTAATAAGACTAATATTAATAAGACTGATATATATAATATTCTATCCAATCCATCTGTGAAAAAGGGGACAGATGTGATTGAGCAGATGGATGCCTGCCGGCAGTTTATCCGGGAAAACATTGCCTATGAGACTTTCCGGGATGGGGGGCACTATGACTGCGGGGAAGTGGACGAGCTTGTAGAACTGATGGCGGAGGTCTGCATGCTGCCGGACGACAGCGTCATACGGATTGCGGGGACAGATAAACCTGCAGGACTTGTGAAAAACCGGTTTATGAAACTGAATCAGGCGCATATCCAGTATGCGATGGACTGCCTGTCAAGGAGCACCAGAAAAGTAGGAAATATTAAAGCCTACCTCCTGACCACGCTTTATAATGCGTCAATGACAAAGAGCAGCTATTACAGGGCGGAGGTTAATCATGACATGTTCGGAAGCGGGTAGCGTTTCCATGCCCTCTGCCTGTAAAGAACGGCGCGTATGTCTGCCGGAACAGGCTGCGGGGAAAAAATAAAATGATTCGGAGGGAGGCACCGTGTTGGGAGACCGCGCAGTATCGCAGGAGCTGATTGATTTGGGGAACCGGATTAGGGACCGGAGGATGGAAATCCGCCTGTCCCAGGAATCCCTCGCGGAAAAAGCGGGAATCAGCGTCAACACGGTAAGCAGGATTGAAGGAGGCCAGACGGCTATGTCCGTTAATATTTTCAGGAAAATAGTGCAGGCGCTTGAAGTGGATGCCAATTCCCTGCTTGGGGAAAAGACTCCGTCAACGGAGGAAAACAGCCGTTTTCAGGATATCTGTTACCGTATCAGCCATTTAAGACAATGTGAACAGAAAGTGGTCCTCCAGACTATGGAGACATTGGTTGACGGAATCCACAGATGCAGATGAAATTTTTTAGAAGATTTCTGGAGGTTTTGCTATGCCGGTTGGAAAACGCATGAAGTTTTTTCGCAAACGAAAGGGTATGACTCAGCAGGAGCTGGGAGGGCTTCTCGGATTTTCCGAAAAAACATCGGATGTCCGTATCGCCCAGTATGAATCAGGAGTCAGGGTACCGAAAAGCGGCCTTGTTGAAAAAATGGCGCATATTTTTGATGTAAGTCCCCGGGCAATTACTGTGCCGGAGATAGACAGCTATGCCGGGCTGATGCATACCCTTTTTGCCCTGGAAGATATGTACGGGCTGAAGGCAGGGAAAATTGACGGAGAAATCTGTCTGTGCCTGAAGCCTGCATATCCAGATGTATTCCCCGGCCTGTACAGTATATTTTGCGCATGGCAGGAGCAGTCTGCCAGACTGGAGCGGGGTGAAATTACCAGAGAGGAATACGACCAGTGGAGGTATCATTTTCAGTAAAAGAAAGGAACAGAATAATGGGGAAAAGAAAAAATTATCCGGCAAATCTGCTTGACAGGGTGCATTTAAATGAGCTGTGCGGGAGCAATATTGACTATGGGAACCTGACGGAAGATCAGTTAAAAGGTGTAGAATACATTTTGTCCCGCCTGACGGAAAGGGAAAGAGTCGTTCTGAAGCTTTACTACCATGAAGGCACGTCCAGGAAAGCAATTGCGGAAGAACACGCTCTCTGTGAGGAGAGAATCCGGCAGATTACAGAAAAGGCGCTTAAAAAGCTGAGCGTGAAAGAATGGCTTTCTTTTGTCACATATGGTTACGAATCAAATTTAAGCCGGCTTGAGAAACTGATTGGGTCGGAAGAGGAGCTATTTTGCCTGACAAGAGGAATTGCAGAAAAAGATCATATTTACTATCAGGACATAGAAGCCCTGAAGCTGCCTGTAAAAGTATATGGCCCGCTGAAAAGGGCAAACATCCAGACGGTCAGGGAGCTTTTGATTTTTACCTGCTCCTCACGGCATATCCGGAATTTAGGGGATGTCTCAATGGCGCTTCTCCGGGCAATTCTGGAAAAGGAACATCTTTTTCTGCCGGGCTGTGACTGGAGCAGCTGCGACCAATCCCTGCCGCGGCAGGAATTAGAGCTTCAGGTATTTCAGAAATTAAATAATACATTATTACAAAATGCTCTTTTTTTGAAAACCTGAGAGGGGAGATTGGGGAGAAAATTGTACTATCAGGCAAAAGTATACTATCACACAAAAGTCAGAGGTTTCCGTGATGGTTTGGAGTTTCGCTTTTTGTTTGTAAAATTTGTAAATTTTTTCGTCCAACAAATTGAATTTTCGTCCAGAAAGATTTATAATTGGATGAAAAAGAATATCGTTGGACGAAAGGAGATAACATGAGAACATTTGACTATATTCGCCTTGCAGACCAAACCTGGGATATGGATATACTTAATCTTGTTGCTAAAATACATGAATATAAGGGACGTCAGGACTTATATATTAGGCAGAAGCCTGTTGAACTTGAACGTTTAGTTGAGATTGCAAAAATCCAAAGCACAGAGGCATCCAATAAAATAGAAGGGATTGTTACGACAAGTACCCGGATGAAGCAGTTGTTTGAAGAAAAGACGACACCCCGCAACAGGGAAGAAGATGAGATTATGGGGTACAGAGATGTACTTAACACAATTCATGAAAGTAATGAGTACATTCCGATCAGACCATCATATATACTACAGTTACACAGAGACCTTTTGAAAAGAGCAGGACTTTCTTATGGAGGGAGTTTTAAGAGCGTACAGAATTATATTAATGAAGCAAAGCCGGATGGGACAGTAGTCACAAGGTTTACTCCGATCGCTCCGTATGATACACCGGATGCAGTGGAACGGTTATGTACGGCTTATGAGCAGGCAATTGCGAGTGAGAAGGTAGATTCCCTTATATTGATTCCTGTTTTTATATGTGATTTTTTGTGTATTCACCCTTTTAATGATGGTAACGGAAGAATGAGCCGGTTGCTTACTTTACTCCTTCTATATAAGAACGGGTATCGTGTTGGAAAATATATAAGTATTGAGAGGCAAATTGAGAAAACAAAAGACAGGTATTATGATGTCCTTGAAACTTCGGATATAGGGTGGCATGAAGAAAAAAACGATCCGACACCATTTATACGTTATATGCTTACGGTCATTTTGGCTTGTTACACTAGATTTGAAGAACGTGTAAGAATTATTTCGGGAAATGGAGATACCAGTAGTGCTTATGATATTGTAAAAAAATATACAAAAGAAAAAGTCGGAAAATTTACAGGTGCAGAAGTTGTTGCACACTGCCCAAGCATAGGGAGATCATCGGTTCTAGCGGCATTAAAGAAACTGGTAGATGAAGAAAGTATTATTCGGTATGGGAGTGGCAGAAGCACATATTATGTAAAGGCTGACAGATACATAAAAGACTCTTGATGCCTTGACAGGTTTTGAGAGTTTTTTGCTGTATGGGAGGAAGGACAGAGAGGGATTCCGCAGCAGTCGGCGTTGTGGGCAATGTGTGTAACTTCCCATTTTATGGAGCTGTGGGCAACGTTGTTTGCAGGATGTGGGAAAGCTGCTTTTACTTTTCCATATGCTGTGAATAGCGCTGTCCATGGCGGAATGGGAAGTTATGCACAAGTCCACAATGCTTCCGGTATTGTAAAAAAGAAAAGGAGAATTTTCCGGCTATGCCGCATCGCGGCCGGAGAATTCTCCTTTTGCTATATTTGAAGTATTTTTTTGAAAATTCCCCAAATATGGTGGGTTCTGCATAAAATTCCCCCATATCTGATGGGGCAGCCGCGAAAAAAAGCTGTTAAACTGAATACATGAAAAAGGCGGCGGCTGCAGCAAGAGAGGAGGAGAGAAAGTCGCCGAAAAGGCAGTAAAGAAGGGTTTCAGGCCCCGTTAAAAAAAACGGGTGCGCCGGGGGCCATTTTTTACTGCCTTTTTTGATCTGCATTGCAAGCCTTTTCATGGCCGCCCGGAGCCTTCGGGCAGAAAGGCGGTTTTCATGCTGACATTGCAGGAACTGAAACGGATTGTGAAGGCTCCCGGATGCGGGGAAAAAACTCCCACGGTCAAGGAGCTGTGTAGCGCCGGCGTGGCGGCGGCTGAAAAAATCCTGAACGGCAATGCGGAGATTACAGTATATAAGAACGGATATGCAGTTTACCGGGCAGGGGAATGCACGACTGTTTTTTCTATATATTCGTGCGGCGGGTATTCTTACGGCCCGGATGGCTCAGGACATATTGAGGAGCAGTTTTTTGAACAGGAGGCGTGGTATACGCGCCTTGTGCTGGAGGGGGAGGACCGTCTGGAACGTAACCGGGAAGCAAGGAAAAGGGGGCTGGAGGTTTCCTACAGCGCGGTGTTTGAGGAGTGGCAGATCCTGAAGGCATCCGGAAGCTCCGCGCTGGAACAGATATCCAGGGAAGAGACAATGAAGGAAGCGCTGGCAGTCCTGACAAAACAGCAGCAAAAAGCGGCTTTCCGGTGCCTGGTTGAACACAAGACACAAGGGCAGATTTCAAAAGAGCTTGGCATTACGGTTCAGGCAGTTTCCTCCATCCTTTCACGGACAGCTTCCAGGTTGCATGTCCGGTACGCAGGTATGGGGAAGAAAAAGTAAAGGAAAAAGAAAAATGCGCGGAAAGAGGCCGGAAGAAAGAGGGCAGTATATCCTGCGGTTAAGCGGGGATGTCCTGGTGGAGGTAACAAGGGAGGTTTATCTGGCATGGCACCAATCCAGAAGGCGGGAAAGGTACCAGAAGGAGCGGGATTTTAAGCATGGGGTGCACAGCCTGGAGGGCATGTCGGAAACGGGATACCTTCCGGCAGGGCCGGCAGAGGGCACTGTCCTGCCGGAGGAAGCCGCCGTGAAAAGCATCTGCCTGGACAGGTTCAGAGGGATTCTGGAGGAGCTGCCGGAACAGGACATGCGCCTGCTCCGCCTTTTGTATTATGAGGAGGCTACGGTAAAGGAGGCGGCGCGGATCTGCGGATGCAGCAGAAAGGCGATTCAAAACCAAAGAAAGCGTATTTTGGGAAAACTGCGGCATCTGCTCATGGAACAGGGGATAGGGG
>VSNE01000095.1 GCA_009774155.1 Lachnospiraceae bacterium | reverse complement strand
TGACAATGGTATTCCCCTCCTCTGTACCAGGAAAACAATATTTTTCAAAATCAGGTGTAGTTTCAAGGAGAGGGTTGGACGAATCATAATCCGTCAATCCTGTAAGTCCCAGATAGTCGCTCCATAGTTCCACCATTTTTTTCGGCTCTATTTCTGACCAGACGCTTTCCGTCCGTACATAAAATCCGTAGATTCTGCCTGTGACTGCGTCAATATAAGCATCGATCAGCCGATTTGTTTTATCTGCATTCTGCTGGCTGGTAGAAAGACTCACCTTCCACACCGGCATATTATTCTGAGGCTCCAGCACGTCAATCGCCGAATAAAGCACTGCGCTATAAGAAGCGGGCTCCACTTCTCTTACCTTGTCCGGCAGAACTCCCCTCCCCCTTAGTATATTGATTTCCTGATTGCAGATTTGAAAGATCTCCTCAGCCGTAATCTCTCTTCCGGAAGGTCCCTGGCGGTTCATCACAAACGCATAGGCGCCCATCAGCTCCCCGTAGTCCACATCCGAAGACTCCGCGCCAGGCCCGGCACTCAGTTCATTCTCCTGAAGCGCCTGATGCTTCAGGCACTTTGACAGCAAAAAAAGCTTTTCATTGCTGCTTAATGTATAACGGTAGCCCTCATTTGCGCTGTCCGATTCCTCCACAATAATCTGGTTCAGAGTAGCTTTATCCTTGTATCGGGCAATCTGCTCCGGACCCAGAACCGATGCCAGAACTACTGCCGGCAAAAGCACAGCCATAGATATTGATATCATTTTTTTCCGCTCCATTATCCTCCGCCTCTCTCACAGGGTATCCGGAAGCTGAAGCAGCTTCCCTTCCCGGGTGTACTTTCTATCATAAGCTTACTTCTGTGAAGCTTCAGAAGCTCCGCACAGAGCGCCAGTCCCAGCCCTGCGCCGTTGCGGCTTCTGGATCTGGATTTGTCTACCATATAAAATGCCTCCGTAATTTTCTGGCATTCCTCCTCAGGTATTCCTACTCCGTAATCCTTTACCGAGAAAAGATAGCCTTCCTCTGTTTTTCTTCCGGAAACCTCTACGGTATCGCCTGGCTCGGACGCTTTACAGGCATTGTCCGCCAGATTCAAAAGCACGGTTTTCAAAAGATCGATCTCAGCCGGAATCCGGCCTGGTTCATATTGAAACACAAAATGGATATCCTCCTGGGCTTCATAAATATCCTTCAGATATCCGAACAGCAGGCTCACGTCTGCATCCTGCAGCTCCAGGCCGCGCCGCTTGCTGACAATGATATCCAGAAGCCTCAGGGACATAGCCTCCAGGCGCTTTCCTTCCGTGTAAATATAATTTGCCGAAAGAAAATGCTTTTCTTCATCCAGCCTTCTGGAACGCAGCAAATCCGCATAGCCTATGATGGACGTAAGCGGCGTTTTCAATTCATGGGAGAATGCCGCAATAAAGTCCTCTCTGGCCCGTACTTCCTCCTCCAGCTTATGAATATTTTCTTCCAGCACCCCTGCCATATGATTGAAGTCCTGGGTCAGCTGACCCATCTCATCCAAGCTTACCTGTTCCGCGCGGTAGCTGTAATCACCTGCCGTCATCTTTCTCGTTGCCTGTGTCAAAAGCCTTATGGGCTTTGTCAGCCAGGAAGAAATAAAATACATGAATACAGAGCTGAACACCAGAATCAAAAGCGTCATATTCCGATACACGGCAAATCCCCTGGAGCGTTCGCCGTATACCTCCGTTACATCTCTCATAGTCTCAAGGTACAAAATACGATCCCGGGAATTAAGCATTGTTCCTGTCTGGATAAAGTAGCGGTCATCCGCGCAGGTAACCTGATAGGCCCGCGTCTGCTCCTCTACTGCACAGAGCAAGGCTGTATCCTCCACAAACCCTTCACTGGCATACAGAACGGTCCTGTCCTCATCCGACAGCCTGAGAAGCCTGCCTGTTCCCTGCCCGCCTTTCTCCAGATTGGAGCCAATCTCTTCAATGACCGAATTTTGAAGGATATCATATTTGGATGGAATATTCAGCGCCGCTGTCTCAAAGGCAAACTGCAGGATACTGCTTTCATCCATTGCCTGTGTGGTTTCACGTTCCATGGAGGCTCTGAATACATCGTCAATAAAAAAATATCCGCCGGCTCCGAATGCCGCAGCCATTGTGATAATACAGCAAAACAATATTTTATAGGAAAATTTCATAAAATGTCTCCTGTCAGATTTCCAGGCGGTAGCCTACCTTATACACTGCTACCAGATTCTTCTCCCATCCCATCTTACGCCTCAGTCTCTGTACATGAAGCTCCAAAGTACGGCTGTCTGACAAATACTCGTCCTTCCAGACCTTCTCATACAGATTTTCTTTAAATAAAGCTACATTTTTGTTCTGAATAAAGAGCACCAGCAGCCCATATTCTTTGTTTGTAAGCACCACCGGCTTTCCTGCCCTGGTCACCTTGCGGGCCTCCAGATCCACAGCCACATCCCCGACTCTTAAAATGCTTTCCGTCTTATGAAATCTTCGCAGCACTACCTCCACCCGCGCCGCCAGTTCCAGCATATCAAAAGGTTTGACCAGATAATCCTCCGCGCCCAGCTTCAGCCCCTTCACCTTGTCCCGCACATCGCTTTTTGCGGTGATAAAAATAACCGGTACCTTGAGCGGCTTTATATAATCCATAATATCAAATCCGTCCGCGCCCGGAAGCATAATGTCCAGAAGAATCAGATCAAAATCTTCTTTTTCAATAAGGTCGATTGCCGCCAGACCGTCCTGTACACTTTTACAGTAATAGCCTGCCGCCGACAGGTTCATATCAATCAGATCGCAAATCGGTTTTTCATCATCCACTATCAAAATTCTAATCATACTTCCGCCTGCCACCCCCAATATTCCCGTATTTTCCGCACGAGTTCCTCCATAGTATCCTCTTCCGTACATTGATAATATTTTTCAAATTCTGTATCAATGTCAAATCCGGCTGTCCTCTGATAATAAATTGCACAACTGCTTTCCACGCTGGATTCGCCGGATGAGTCTTCCTGCGTATATCTGGCCAGCACCACCAGATCCTTCATGCCGTCGCCGTCCAAATCCTTTCCGCTGATTCCCTTCAGAGAATACAGACTGTCATAATCCCCCATCGGCTGGAAGCTCCAGACAATATCTCCTTGTTCATTCACCAGATAAATCATAAAGATATCATATACGGAGATGCTGACCGTTCCGGGAACTACCTTCAGCCTTCCCAGCTTCTCAAATTTTCTTGTATAGCACTGCTCCTCAATTACCGAAAATCCATTCAAAAGCAGCTCCTCCAGCGTTGTGGCCGTGTACAAAAACTCTGCGGACTCCCCGTCGCGCACAAAGGAAATCATGCAATCGGCGCTCTTATTCATACCAAACCGGTTAATCTTATCCGATATGCGCCAGTCCCGGTAAAAAGCGCCCTCCTCCTGAAAAAGCACATCTCCTACTTTATACGGAATACCTGCATAATTCCCTGTACTGTTCACGCACCTGGTAAGCAGAATAATATCCGTCAGTCCGTCCCTGTTTACATCTGTAAAGGAGACTGCCGCGATTCCCTTTACAGGCTGAAGCATCTGTCCGCGGATCAGATGATTGGTTTCCAGCTCATTGCGCTTGTACAAAATATTTCCCTGCGCGTCGGCAACAAAGAAAGCCAGTCTGTGCCATGTTTTTTCTATGGCAGGAATAAACGTCAGCTCTTCCTCCGAGAAAGACTCAAATACTACGGGAAATACCTGTTCCTCCATAATCCTATATCCATTCTCTTCCACATCCTCCTGCCGTCCAATAGACTGAAAATGCGACTCATATTCCTGATATTGCTCCAATATCCGCTCCTCTGCATCAGCAGCCTTTAAGCGGACAGACGGGAGCATCATGCATACCGCCAGAAAAAAAACGCAGAACCCCTTCTTCCTGCCTGACGTTTTTCTTTCTTCTTTCCTGTTATTCCTCAAGCCCTTTTTCACCGTCCTCTCTTTCCAAAAGCTTATAGGTCAGTAAAAGGTACAGAAGCTGATCCGGGTTCTCCAAATCAATATGAACAAGCTCTTTCATATGCGCCATCCGGTACAGGAAGGTGCTTCTGTGTATAAATAAAGCCTTTGCCGCTTTCACCGCGTTCATCTGGCAGGTGAGGTAAGTGTGAAGCGTAACGTAATACTCTGTCTTATGTTCCGCGTCATAATTTCTGAGCGTAAGCACGGCCCGGCTGCAGACGGCCTCCGGCTCCAGTCTCTCCGTACATTTACCCATCAGATAGTCCAGGGCAATATCCTCAAACCGGTTCACCCAGCGGAGGGGATAGTGCCTTAATCCTTCCTCCAAAGCAATTCTGGACTGAAGATAATACTGCTTTAACGACTGCAGACCTGAAAATTCATAGCTGATTCCGGCCTTCAGATAGCTGTCCCTTAAAAATCCCGCCACTGCCTTCAATGCCTCCTCAAGCGGCTTCCCGTAATAATAAAGATTTACATAAACCACAATATTCTCATCCAGTAAAAATGCACAGCTGCCTTTCATCAGACTCTCAATCCGGTTGCAGATAAAACGAACCACGGTCAGATTCTGGCGGTCTATTGTGGATACATGGATATTCATGCAAAAATAAGTATGGGCCTCCTTCCAGTGAAAGCTTTCAAATCTGTGCTCCAGAGAAGAGGCATCTATATTTTCATCCGTCAGAATGTTCGACAAAAGACGATCCAGCGTATAACTGATGTCAGACTGCAGCACGGTATATTTTTCCAGCATCTGCTGAACATACTTCGCCAGATGCAGAAGCAGATATTCGTCATAAACCTTCAGCTTTCTTGTTGCCTCGACGATAATTACCCGATAGGTATTTCTGTTTTTATCATAAATATCCACAAACAGATTATTTTTCTGAGTTACCGGATCTTGATAATGCTGCACCTCTGACGCTGCCCTGGAATGCTCCTCATCCGAATATACAGTTACCTGATTGTGCTGCAGGATATCCTGAAATTCCGGCATCGTATCCATCAAAGTGCTGTAGTCAATAATAAATCCCTCTGTTGTGCTGACCATAATTGGATTGTGAAAAATCCGGTGAGACGCATCCAGAAGGGTTTTCAAAGTCCGCTCGGAAAATGCCAGGTTCTGCATTCTTTCATCCCATGCATCATATGTATCAAAAATCCGCTGTACGGCATTAAACAGTCCTTCCGGATTGCTGCTCTCCGGAAAAAAGCACACTCCCTGCAGCGGCTTCTGGGAAGAACAGAGCTTTGTGCCCACAACCAGAATCAGATTATCTCCATGATGGGCCAGCAAAAGCTCTGTCACATCAGCTTCCCGCGCAATATATACTTTATTTTTCTTAAAATCTGTCCCGTTCTGGTAAAAAAGCGGACGCTTTAAATTCATTTCCTCTGACATATCCCCCAACTGACAGTCCGGATAATTCTGACGCAGACGATCCGCCAGAATCTGCATGCTGATTCTCATGATGTCACCTCTTCTGCCGTGCACTGCCTCTTTCTTCCTCTAAAAACATATCTGCTTCCGCATTTTCCGGCACGGCTGTCCTTTATACACATTGTACGAAAAACCTCATTTTCTGTCAACCGAATGCAAAATTTGAGTTTCCGCATTTTTATCATACAGAAACCCGGGAATGCAAAAAGGAAGCCCTGTACATTTGGAAAGTACAGAGCTTCCATAATATTTACAATATCAGCTTATGCAAACTTTCTCATAGCCGCTTCTACCACATGTCCAACCAGAACAGAGGTAGTTACGCTTCCAACACCGCCCGGAACCGGAGTAATTGCATCCACAATCGGCTCCACCGCAGCATAATCCACATCGCCGCAAAGCTTGCCTTCCTCGTTTACATTGATGCCTACATCAATAACCGTCTGTCCGGGAGATACATACTCAGCGCCAACAACACCTGCGCGTCCTGCCGCTACAATCAGGATCTCCGCCTCTCTTGCAACAGACGGCATATCAATGGTTCTTGTATGGCATACAGTAACCGTTGCATTCTTCTTGATCAGCATCATGGCAGCAGGTTTTCCCACAACGAGAGAACGGCCGATAACAACCGCCTTTTTGCCGGTGCAGTCAATCCCGTAATGATCCAGAATCTCCATACATGCCTGAGGAGTACACGGAGGGAAGCCTACCTTCTTTCCTGTAAATACGCCCCCAAGGGATGCATCCGTCTGGCAGTCCACATCTTTCTCCGCTGCAAGCGCGTTCTCAACAACCGTCTGATTAATATGCTTCGGAAGAGGACGGAACATCAGCACTCCATGGATATTGTCATCATTATTTACCTCATCCACCACCTTCAGAAGCTCTTCCTGGGTTACATCTGCCGGAAGCAGATATTTTTTATACTCTACTCCGAGAGTCTCGCAGCGTTTGGTTGCTCCTCTTTCATAGGAGAGGTCGTCCGGTCTTTCGCCCACACGGATAATTCCGAGAGTCGGTTTGATTCCCTTTGCATTCAGGGTTGCCACATCTGCCTTGATTCTCTCATTCAGCGCGGCAGTTACTTCTTTTCCTAACAGCTGTTTTGCCATATTTGTTACTCTCCTCCTCTATCTGAGTCTTCCATTGACTGCAGCAAAAATCTCGTCTGCCTTTTTGCTGTAATCTGCGATCATTTTATCCGCTTTTTCATTCAAGGACGCTGCATATTCTTTATCAGCCATTGATTTCGTATTGATAAACACGTTCAGGGAGGCTCCCAGAAGCGCCGCCTTACAGAAGGTTACGCCCACACCCGCATCAGAAATCGCCAGAGCAGAACCCTTTGCCGCAAATTCCTCAATAACATCAATTGCCTCACAGCATTTTTCCATAATTTCCATAGGAACCGCACAGGCATCCTTCAGTACAATCGCCATTACGCGCGCTTTCTCTGCTTTTTCCTCTTCTGTCTCCTTCGGCATACCATATGCTTTTGCAAGCGGCTCAAATGCTTCCGCATCAGCCTCTACCAGACGAAGGAAATCAGCCTGAAGAGCAGTTGCTTTCTCTTTCAGGGCAATGATATCAGCTTCCACGTCCGCATATTTTTTCTTCCCTACCGTCAGGCTTCCAACCATATTGCCAAGCGCCATACCGACAGCGCCGACCAGCGCCGACGCGCCGCCGCCGCCCGGAACCGGAGCCTTTGATGCCAGAACATCTACAAATTCTTCACAAGTACCTTTTGTGAATCCCATATATTACCTCCATGCACGACAGCGAGCAGGGAACACCCTTGTTCCCTGCCTGCCGCTATATCATTACTATTTCTCTTCTCTTAGAACAGTCCTGTAATCTTACCGGTCTCGTCCACATCGATTCTCTCAGCAGCCGGAACCTTCGGAAGACCTGGCATAGTCATAATCTCACCGGTCAGTGCAACGATAAAGCCTGCACCTGCAGAGATCTTCAGATTACGTACAGTTACTTCAAATCCGGTCGGAGCTCCAAGCTTCGTCTGATCATCCGTTAAACTGTACTGGGTTTTAGCCACACAGATCGGGCAGTTGCTGAAGCCTAATGCATCCAGTTCTTTTGCCTGTTTCTGAGCATTTGCAGTCAGGACAACCTTGCTTCCGCCGTAAATCTTCTGAACGATTGCATTCAGCTTATCTTCAATAGAGGTGCCTTCCAGCTCATAGGAATAAGTGAAATCATTCGGCTGCTCGCACAGACGGATCACTTCTTCTGCCAGCTTCACGCCGCCTTCGCCGCCTTTAGCCCATACTTCTGACAGAGCAACATTAACGCCCAGCTCTTTACATTTTGCCTCCACCAGGTCAAGCTCTGCCTTGGTATCGGTCGGGAATGCATTAATTGCAACTACACATGGAAGCTTGTATACATTTGTAATATTGCTTACATGCTTTAACAGGTTCGGAAGACCTTTTTCGAGTGCTTCCAGATTTTCGTTATTCAGATCAGCCTTTGCAACGCCGCCGTTGTATTTCAGAGCGCGTACAGTAGCTACGATAACAACTGCGTTTGGCTTCAGACCAGCCATACGGCATTTGATATCCAGGAACTTCTCCGCGCCAAGGTCAGCGCCGAAGCCTGCCTCTGTGATGGTGTAATCAGATAATTTCAGAGCCATCTTGGTAGCGGTTACAGAGTTGCATCCATGAGCGATATTAGCGAATGGCCCGCCGTGAACGATTGCCGGAACGCCTTCCAGAGTCTGAACCAGATTCGGTTTCAGAGCATCCTTCAGAAGCGCTGCCATAGCGCCCTCTGCGTGCAGATCACCTGCGGTAATCGGCTTCTGCTCAGCTACCTTGCCGTATGTATAGCCAATGATAATTCTTGCAAGCCTCTTCTTCAGGTCTGTAATGTCGCTTGCCAGACACAGAACCGCCATAATCTCGGATGCTACTGTAATATCATAGCCGTCCTCTCTGGGCATTCCATTGGTCTTTCCGCCGAGTCCGTCCACTACGTTACGAAGCTGACGGTCATTCATATCCACACATCTTCTCCAGGTAATCTTTCTC
Organism: Lachnospiraceae bacterium; assembly: GCA_009774155.1. Lineage (GTDB taxonomy): Bacteria > Bacillota > Clostridia > Lachnospirales > Lachnospiraceae > Hominiventricola. Next base: position 444 of record VSNE01000095.1, on the reverse strand, counting down.
GGATCAATGTTCAGCGCATTGCCCTGGAAGATATGGTTGTCAATCATTGCTGCCAGAAGGTTGTTTGCCGCGCCGATTGCATGGAAATCACCGGTAAAGTGAAGATTGATATCCTCCATAGGAACTACCTGTGCGTATCCGCCGCCGGCCGCTCCGCCTTTTACACCGAATACCGGTCCAAGGGACGGCTCACGAAGCGCTACCATAACCTTCTTGCCAAGCTTCTGCATACCATCTGCAAGACCTACGGTAGTAGTAGTCTTTCCTTCTCCTGCCGGAGTCGGATTGATAGCCGTTACCAAAATCAGTTTCCCGTTCGGAGCATCAGACTCTTTTAATAAATTGTAGTCAATTTTTGCTTTGTACTTTCCGTACTGCTCCAGATACTTGTCATCGATACCTGCTTTGGCTGCGATCTCGGTAATCGGCCTCATCTCACATTCC
>VSNE01000094.1 GCA_009774155.1 Lachnospiraceae bacterium | reverse complement strand
GAACATCTCCTTTGTTTTTTCACTTGATAGTATAGGTTGTTCAACTTTTCCTGTCCACACTTATATACTAACACCAGTTGGCCTAGCGGCAGAGGCACTCAGACTTAATGCAGTATTATTTATTACATTTGGCTTTCAAATGGTGTATGCATCACTTTATTTAGCTATTGGTAAAAGCTTAGTGGGAAGTGTGCTTAGTTTGGGCAGACAGGGAATTTTCTTCTTTCCCCTGGTTTTTGTATTGCCTCATTTCATGGGATTAACAGGAGTGGTATGGGTACAGCCTATGGCTGATCTTTTAACTGCAATCCTTACCATAGTTTTTGCGGTAAGAATAAATCATGCTTTGTCAACAGAAATTGAAATGGGGGAGGATTGATTTGGAATTAGGAAAATCTAAGGAAGACTACTTAAAAACAATTTTTGTACTGCAGAGAAAACTTGGGAATGTTCATTCGGTTAATATTGCCGAATCTATGGGGGTTTCCAAAGCAAGTGTTTGTGTAGCAATAAAACAGCTAAAAGAGCAGGGGTTTCTGATAAAGCACCCGGATTGCAGCTTGTGTCTTACCGAGAAAGGAGTATTAGCAGCACAAAAAGTATATGAACGGTATGAATTTTTCCTTACAGTTTTTGCTAATGCTGGCATATCTAAGGAAACTGCAGTTAAGGATGCCTGCCGGTTGGAACATGATATAAGTGAAGAAAGTTTCAAGAAACTTAAGTGCGCATTGATGTAGGCGAGTAAGTGAAACCAACAGTTCTTAAAATAATGTTCTGTTGGTTTTGCTTAAAATATATCTGGCATTCAGTAATAGTTTTGATGTTGTATTATTAGAGATTGAAGACTTTAAACGTGAAAGAAGTATAAAAAGTGAGAAGTTGATTAAGGGAGCTAATGGATATGATAAAATTACTCGTTATTTCTTTAGAAGAACCGGAGCAGGGAATATATGATAAAATAATAGAGATTGTAAATGAAGCTCATATTAGCATTGATGAAACAATAGAGGGAAAGCAGGAGAGTATAAAAAACGGCGAATTGATCCTCCTCCCAGATCAGCACAAAGTTTTGAAAGAAAACCATGAAGTAAATCTTACCAATATTGAATTCCGTATTCTTTATGTTTTGGCACTCCATCAGGGCATAACGCTTTCCAAAGAAAAGATTTACAATTATGTCTGGAACGGTGAATATCTTCAGGATGACAGCAATATTACTTCCCATGTCCGCCGTCTCCGAAAGAAAATTGAAGACAATCCCAGCCAGCCAGAATATATTCAGACGGTACGTGGGGTTGGATATAAAATGAACCGAATAAAAAAGAAATAGGCAGTGTTCTAAGCAGAAAGCTTGGAACACTGCCTGTTTCTTTTTGGAGCATAGATTTGAATTCGGGATGGTGTAATATCTGCGGATATGTTAATAATTATAATAAGATTTGAAGGAGGGCATAGATATGCAGAATAAAATATGGGAACAGGTTGGGCAGTTTTTAAACCGGCTGCGCTGTGAGGATATAGCGAGGGATACTGCAGTAGAGGTGCCAGGGTATAAGGAAACCCAAGAGGAAATGGAAAGGCTTCGTGAAAAGTGCGAAGCAGCGGTGCAGCAGCTCCCACAGGAACAGCGGCAGTTACTTTTGGAGTGGATGGCGAAACTGGAAGATATGAATTCGCTGGAAGGACAGAAAGCATACTGCCAGGGATATGTGGACTGCATCCTCCTGTTAAGCGGCATGGGGCTTCTGCGGCAGGATCTGTCTACAGAAGAATTTATGAAATGGATCAGACAGTAAAAGAGGCTCATTTTTGCACGGGAACCCCGCTGCAGGAATGAGCCTTTAAAATGCAGGGAAAAAGTGATGGAAACACCGCCTGGACACCGCATTCATCTGTTACTCTTGTTCTGAGGGTTTTTCATTTACGGACAGAAGCGCCTCTGTGGTGGCGAGGATGACTTTGAGCTGTCCTTCGTCACAGTGGGTCAGCAGACGCCCGATCTTCTGATATGTATCATCGGCCAGGTTCTGGTTGGGGTAGATCACGGTGTCTGCTGACAGGTTGAAGTAACGGATGACCTTTTCAAAGACCTCGTAGCTTGGGCTGTTGCGGAAACGTTCAAGGTCTTTCAGGTACGAAAGGGAAATATCCAGTTTTTCAGCTAATTCAGCCTGGGTAAGCTTTTTGTCCATGCGTGCATTTTTCAGCACCATGCCGAACTGTTTTGGATGAAGAGCCATAGTTTCACCTCCTAAAAGTATGATAGTGCCATACCATGCAAATGTAAAAATGGCGTGGCAATACTATTTTAGGACGGTGTAACCATACTTGTTAAAGAGAAGGAGTGTTTTATAATGGACAGGGGAGCAGTGATGCGGTCAAAAAAATCCAGGTGACATCCGCAGGTATCTGCACCATCAAGGGTATGGCTGTACCATACTCTCATAGAGGAAATCCGTATACAGGGAAAAGACACAGAAGCAGTCCCATCTGCCGGAGTGTCTTTTCCCTGTTTTTTGTTATGGATAAAAGGGCTAGGTGCCGTTCGCCTACTGTATGGCAGGCATTCAGATGGATGAAACAGTATTGTGGGATACAGTCAGAGATTTTGTGAAAGGAACAAAGCTATGGAAACAGATTTATTTGAGTTTGCATATGTGCCAGACTGGTACGGGCAGCTTGAGGAACTGGAAGGGCTGGTGCTGCCGGAGCCATGGAAATTTAAGAGGCCGTCTGTTGAAACGAAGAATCAGGATACACCTATTTTAGAGAGGTATATACATACCATTTTCAGGAAACAGAGCATTGACTTTAACTCAGCCAAAGATGAGGCGGAGGCAGCACGGTATTTTCATGTGGAAAATGAATGTGCGTGCTTCCATACAGGGCTTTATACGGGACGGTATAAGGCAGTCTATGGATTTTTTGACCGGAATAAGAGGCGTGCTTCCATGCTGGACTGGTATTTTAGGGGATTCTGCGATGAGATTTCACCGAGGCTGAAATATATAGAGCCTCTGCCAGAGCGGCCTCATTACCATGCTGCCCAGGATGGCACAGGATTTAATCCGGACTGGCCTGTCAGGGTTAAAGTGGAACATATTTTAGGGGATGAAGAAAATATGGAGCGAATCCCATATAAAATCCGCAGGGCAAAGAACCTGCCGCTTCTGTTGGAAACAGCGGTAGAGCTTGCAAGGAGGAAATCAGTCATTGAACCAGGGATTGTCGTGCCGCAGGGATACCAGGGAAAGATGCAGTATCTTTTGCCCGTTTATCTGACAAATATGAAAAAGCCAGACCTTGCCATGACCCTGTCGGTTATGGATGGGTATTATCTGGGGCATACGTGCCTGACCCTGGAAATGGCGTACCTGAATGCCAGGGTGGTTTCGAGGCCGCTTGCCCCGTGGCTTACAGAGCTTGTGAAGTAAAAAATGGTTATACACCTCTGCCACCAGAGGGAAGCAGGCAGGAAAGAGATGTATAGGGAATGTGCATGAAAAAGGAGGAATGGAAGCATGAGATAAAAAAGCGTATGCGCCCTGTACGGTGTCCGAAATGCGGGGGCCGTATCATGGATGCAGGGATAGATACGAAAGTACAGTTTATTACACCGTCAATGGGACGCTGTCCTGATTTTATTTTAAAATGCAGCCGGTGCGGCGCTGAGATCGGGATGGAAAAACTGAATAGGGAAGACTGATCCGCCCTGGGTTTTATGTCCAGGGCTGGCCGGGGCGCTGCGGTAATACAACGGTTTCCATAAGGAATGTATATGGGGATGGGAAACGGACAGTTAAACCGGGACACGGATCATTCGTTTGTTTGAGCATGATGCACGGCGGGATGGTTTCATTCTGGAAAAACGGCCAGACCGCCATGATACCATCTGGGATATGATGGAGACGATATTGAGCCTGACAGGCGGCACTTTTTGTGCTGCTTGCCAGGCTTTTTTTTCGTTTGTAGCGGCGGAAGTGCCGTCTGCCGGGCTCCGAAAGGAGAACGGCAAAATGAAGATCAGATATGAGTTTGTGGATGGAGAAATCTCTGAAGTTGAGGTGGCAGAGGAAATTGGGAGTGTCATCGTTGAATCCAGGCGTCTGGAGGATAACCTTGCACGAAAGGAGCGTTACCATTGCTATTCACTGGATGCAGTGGATTTTGAGGGCAGTGGATATGCCGGTAAGGATACCCCGGAAAGCCTGTTAGAACAGACGACAGATAAGCAGCATATCAAAAGACTTTTGAAAGAACTACCGGGAGTCCAGAAGAGAAGGCTTCTGTTATATGCACAGGGGAAATCACTTCGGGAGATTGCCCGCTTGGAAGGGGTGGATCACAAGGCTGTCAAAAAGTCCATAGAGGCGGCTAAAAAATATTTTTTAAAAAATTTCTGATTATGGGGTCCCCAAACAAGCCTCTAAATCTCCCTATAGTGAAAGGCTGTTTTGACCCGCTTTTCAGAAAGGGGTAAATTATGGACCACACATTAAAGATCAGTGTTTCAAAGAAGTCAGTCACTGGCGGAATCGTGAATTGCCGCCATATCTCCGTGAGGGAGCGCTTTCTACGCTTCCTTTTAGGGGATAAGCAGCGCCTTACGGTAATCGTGCCGGGGGATTCCGTCCGTGAACTGGCGATCAGAGAAGTAAAGGAAGGAGGGACTGTACATGGGCAAAGTGAAGTTACTGCTTGATGTTGTTAGTGACCTGCGTTCCCTTGCCGACAGCCTGCAGGCGGTTGCGGATGCAGCGGCAGAAAACGATGCGTCAGCGGAAATGACAACAACAAAGGAGCCGGAGGAAAAAGGCAGGACGAAAGCCGCCGCAAAGAAAACCACAGCGAAAAAGACTGTAAAGGCAGAGCCGGAAGAGAAGCTTCTGACTCTGGAGGAAGTCCGTGCGGTGCTGGCGGAAAAATCCCGTGCGGGACACACGGCAGAGGTAAAAGAGCTGCTGAATAAGCATGGTGCGGATAAACTGTCGGAGATCGACCCGTCAGAGTACCCTGCCCTGCTTGCGGATGCGGAGGTGCTGTAAATGGGAAAACACGCTTTATTATCTGCATCCTCAAGCCACCGCTGGCTTGCCTGTCCGCCATCGGCAAGGCTCTGTGAGAACTATGAGGATACGGGCAGTGAATATGCACAGCAGGGTACGGACGCCCACAGCCTGTGTGAACACAAATTGAAACTGTTATTGGGCATGAAAACTGCAGACCCGACTGCAGAACTTCCTTTCTACGATGAGGAAATGGAGGAATGTGCCTGCGGTTATGCGGAATATGTCCTCTCGCTGGTGGAGGAGGCAAAGAAAACCTGCAAAGATCCGGTCGTGCTGATTGAACAGAAACTGGATTTTTCCCGTTTTGTAAAAGACGGTTTTGGCACAGGGGACTGTGTGATTATTGCAGACGGGACGCTCTACATCATTGATTACAAGCATGGCAAGGGCGTGGAGGTTTCCGCCACAGAAAATCCTCAGATGATGCTGTATGCCCTCGGTGCATTGGAACTGTTCGATGGCATCTATGACATTGATACCGTCCGCATGGCAATCTACCAGCCACGCCGGGAGAATGTCAGTGTGTGCGTCATGGCAAAGGATGACCTTCTCCAATGGGCGTACAACGATTTGATGGCAAAGGCGAAACTGGCCTATGACGGTGAGGGAGAATTTAATGCAGGCGAACACTGCCGCTTCTGTAAAGCGAAAGCGGTCTGCAGGAAACGTGCGGAATATAACCTGGAACTTGCAAGGTACGATTTTGAGATGCCCGAAACGCTGGAAGATGATGAGATTGCAGCAATCCTTATAAAAGCGGATGAGCTGGCGGCATGGGCGGCGGATGTGAAGGAATTTGCGCTGCAGCAGGCTCTGAGTGGTGTCAAGTATGACGGCTTTAAAATCGTGGAAGGCCGTTCCAACCGTAAGTACACCGATGAAAACGCAGTGGCAGATACCGTGAAAAAAGCAGGCTATGATCCATATGAGCCGAAGCTCCTTGGCATCACTGCTATGGAGAAAATGCTCGGCAAAAAGAAGTTTGCAGACATTTTAAATGGCCTTGTGGAAAAGCCGCAGGGCAAGCCTGCGCTGGTGCAGGAGTCAGACAAGAGACCGCCGATGAATACGGCGGTAGAAGATTTTAAGTAAATTCAGGAGGAAAACCATATGTCAAACACAGTTAATAATCCAACAAAAGTGATCACGGGACCCGATACCCGCTGGAGCTACTGCAATGCCTGGGAAGCCAAATCAATAAATGGCGGCACACCGAAGTTCTCCGTGTCGCTCATTATTCCGAAGTCGGATAAAAAAACCATTGCAAAGATTAAGGCGGCTATCGAGGCGGCATACCGTGAGGGCGAATCCAAACTTAAAGGAAACGGCAGAAGCGTTCCTGCACTTTCTGTCCTGAAAACCCCGCTCCGTGACGGGGATACGGAACGTCCGGATGATGAAGCCTATGCGGATTCCTATTTTGTCAACGCTAACAGTTCCACTGCTCCCGGCATCGTTGACGCAGACAGGCAGCCGATCATCGACCATTCAGAAGTTTACAGCGGCGTGTACGGCAGGGCGAGCATCAACTTTTATGCATTCAATTCTAATGGCAATAAAGGGATTGCCTGCGGACTGAACAATCTGCAGAAGATCCGTGACGGTGAGCCTCTGGGCGGCAAATCCCGTGCAGAGGATGACTTTGCAGATGAGGATGAAGAGGACTTCCTGTCCTAACAGCATAACAGGGAAATACAGCCACGGGGTGGCGGGCATTGGCATTATGACCTCTGCCTGCCGCCCTTAAGGCAGTGAAAGGAGCTGGTAGAAAATGAAGTCTATCAATATTGACATAGAGTCGTTTTCGTCTGTTGACCTGTCAAAATGCGGCGTTTACCGGTATGCTTCCTCCCCGGATTTTGAAATTTTGTTATTCGGGTTCAGCGTGGACGGCGGCGAAGTGCAGGTGCTTGACCTTGCCTGCGGTGAGGAAATCCCTGCAGATATCGTGGAGGCGCTTTCCGATGATTCCATCATCAAATGGAGTTATAACAACAACTTTGAACGTGTCTGTCTGTCAAATTATTTCGGCACATGGTTCGAGCCGGGGAGCTGGCGCTGCACAATGGTCTGGGCGGCCACGCTTGGGCTTCCCATGTCTCTGGAAAATGTAGGTGCTGTGCTTGGACTGGAAAAACAGAAACTGATAGAAGGAAAGGATTTAATCAGATATTTCTGTTTCCCATGCAAACCGACCAAAGCAAATGGCGGCAGGGTGAGAAATTTGCCGGAACATGATATGGAGAAATGGCAGAGGTTTAAGGCATACAACCTCCGTGACGTGGAGACGGAAATGCAGATACAGAGGAGGCTTGCCAAATTTCCCGTGCCGGATTTTGTGTGGGAGGAATACCGCCAGGATCAGGAGATAAACGACCGTGGGATTGGCGTGGACATGGATATGGTCAGACAGGCGATCGCTATGGACGGACGTTCCAAATCGGAACTGTCGGCAGCGATGAAAGAACTGACGGAGCTTGAAAATCCAAATTCGGTACAGCAGATGAAGCAGTGGTTTGCGGATAATGGCTTGGAAACAGATTCGCTTGATAAAAAAGCTGTTGCAGCCCTGTTAAAAGAAGCCTCGGAGCCTTTGAAAACTGTGCTGGAACTTCGGCAGCAGCTTGCCAAATCTTCTGTGAAGAAGTACCAGGCGATGGAGAATGCAGTGTGTGCAGACTGCCGTGCGCATGGGATGTTTGCCTTCTATGGCGCCAATAGGACCGGCCGGTTCTCTGGGCGCATTATCCAATTGCAGAATCTGCCCCAGAACTATATCCCGGATCTGGAACAGGCACGGGGGCTTGTGAAATGCGGTGATTATGACGCCCTTTCCATGCTTTATGAAGATATCCCTGATACACTGTCACAGCTTATCCGTACAGCCTTTGTGCCGCAGGACGACAAAAAATTTATCGTGGCGGACTTTTCCGCTATTGAGGCGAGGGTGATCGCTTGGATTGCCGGGGAGCGTTGGAGGCTCAGGGTTTTTGAGGACGGTGGTGATATTTATTGTGCTTCAGCTAGCCAGATGTTCCATGTGCCGGTTGAAAAACACGGTGTGAACGGTCATCTGAGGCAGAAAGGCAAAATAGCGGAATTGGCCCTTGGATACGGCGGATCTGTAGGTGCGTTGAAATCTATGGGTGCGCTGGATATGGGGCTTGCGGAGGAAGAACTGCAGCCTCTGGTAAATGCATGGAGGGATTCCAATCCAAATATCACGGAATTCTGGTGGGATGTTGACCATGTCGCGAAAGAATGCATCAAAAAGAGAATGCCGACAGAAACACACGACATCCGCTTCAGCTATGAAAGCGGGATGCTGTTCATCACTTTATTCTCCGGGCGGAGGCTTGCCTATGTGAAGCCGAGGATTGGCGAGAACCAGTTTGGCGGGGAGTCCGTTACCTATATGGGTGTTGGCAGCACAAAGAAATGGGAACGGCTGGAAAGCTATGGTCCGAAATTCGTGGAGAACATCGTGCAAGCGGTCAGCAGGGATATCCTCTGCTATGCCATGCAGACTTTACGCAACTGTGCGATTGTGGCACATGTCCATGATGAGGTCATTATTGAGGCGGATAAGCGGATGTCCGTAGAGTCGGTCTGCGAACAGATGGGCAGGACTCCGCCCTGGGCAAAAGGCTTATTGCTTCGGGCGGATGGTTACAGTTGTTCTTTTTACCAGAAAGATTAGGTGGCGCTATGGAACTGTTAAGGATTGAGTATGAAACAGGATACATGGAGCTTATCGTGGAGGCATTCTTCCCCTGCAAGCTGCCAGTGGCAAGGAAGATAGTGCCGCTCATCAACAGATATTGTGGACCTATGTCAATACTTTGGACAAAAAAAGTTGAAAAATTATGCAGTTTTTTCGAGTTCCTCATCCTCCTTTTG
>VSNE01000093.1 GCA_009774155.1 Lachnospiraceae bacterium | reverse complement strand
GTCAGATGTTTTTAAGATTCTGTTATTATACACTAACCATTTTATCTACACAACGGATATCATCAAAATGCATCCGTGCTTTTATATGATTTTCTTCTTCAATATCATATTCATATGGTACAGTTAAAGTTCCGGAATCCGGTTTAATTGATGTTACAATCTTGATTCTGAAATATCAGGAGACAGGAAAACGGAACTATCAAATCTGCACGCAAGTATTTTTCATATATGTTTTCCGGGGGGATATATCATTAAGTAAGTAATTGGATGAGAACGAATTTTCGGGGGATTCACGAAAGTACTTTTTTATGCTATGCTAGAGAGGCGGAGGAATACAATCTTATCGTATACATAAATCAGGAGGGATAATTATGCGTCAGGAAGCAACGATAGAAGAATGGAGAGATTTATACAGGGTTGGTACGAAAATAAAAGCACTGAAACCATGGGAAAAATTTGGGGATACGGATTTAATCGGGATTCAGGAGAAGAAAGAAGAAAATACTGTATTTTTCAGCATTTTGGGAAGAGACGGGGACTGCTGCGGAGTAGCGGCATATGAAGGCTATAAAGGATTGAATGACTTTCTGATGCTGACCAAACAGGAGAGTATGGGTCTTTCCATGGAATATGCAATGTTCAGCCAAAACAATCTGACCTGCTATTGGGGGAATGAGGAGGAATTGTCTTTTGAACAGCAGGAGCTTATCAGAGAGCTTGGTTATCATTATGAAGGAAAAAATCAGTGGATGTATTTTATGTCTTATTGTGCAGGATATTATCCTTACAACTTTGATCAGGCCGAAGTCCAAAGGATGACAAGATACCTTACACAACTGGAAGCAGCTTTGAGGTATTATGATGAAAACGAATTGTCCGTAGATTTTGAACAGGATAATATGTATCTTTTTTTCTACGATCAGAGAAATGACGGATGGAGCGGCCGCAGCCGCAGCCTTCCTTTTACGACATATAATTTCAGAAATCTGGAGCTGACCGATACAGCGCTTTTAGACAAGGTGAAGAAGGCAGAGGAGAACGGGCGGATTCTGGAGGCGGATATTCCTTATATGGGGGTCTCGGTCAATGACAGTCAGTATGACCGTCCGGGCAATCCATATATGTGCCTGATTGGAGACGTTTCGGCAGGACAGGTTCTAAAAGCCGATATTGTAGGTCCCAGGGTAGATCCGAACATTTTGCTGGCGGAATATATCGTACAGTATATAGTCTCTTATGGAGTGCCTGAAGAGATAAGAGTGAAAAATATAATTGTGGAGGCAATTTTGGATCATGTTTGCAGATTGTCGGACATCCGGCTTCAAAGAGTGGAGGAGCTGGAGGTGCTGGATGAATTTCTGGATGCAATGAGAAAGGAATATCCGTGAAGCTTCTGATTGCGGATCATGGGGTGAAATATACGCCAGGCGGCGGAACCGTCACCGTGACAGTGCAGGACTGTGAGATGCTTATGCGGATTGATATCGCTGACACGGGAATCGGTATTTCGGAGGAAGAGCGAGCAAAGATTGTTACCCGGTTCTGTCGTTCTCCCTTGGTGCAGGCTGAAAATGGCGCTGGTATCAGCCTGTATCTGTCCGGAGAGATTTTAAGCGGGGAGAGCGGTTATATCAAGATTTCTTCAAAGCCTCAGCAAGGGTCTGTGTTTTCTGTTTTTTAAGTAAGCAGCAGAATTTTTCAAAACTTAAGTGATGAGGAAGAAAAAGAAACGATAATGACTTTGTATATAGTTGTTGACAAATATTCCCTTTTATGTAATTATAATAACAATAATTATTATTAATTTACAGGAGGATAAAATGATGAAGGAGCTTAAAGGAAGCAAAACCGAACAGAACCTGCGTACTGCATTTGCAGGAGAATCTGAGGCAAGAAATAAGTATACTTATTTTGCCAGCAAGGCGAAGAAGGACGGTTATGTACAGATTGCCGGTATTTTTGAAGAGACTGCGGCAAATGAAAAGGAACACGCAAAGATGTGGTATAAGCTTCTGAATGGAGGGGCGATTGGCTCTACTGCCGATAATCTGGCAGAGGCGGCGGCCGGGGAGAACCACGAGTGGACGGATATGTATGCGGGATTTGCAAGAGAGGCAAGGGAAGAGGGCTTTGATGATATTGCCCGCCTGTTTGAAGAGGTGGCGAAGATTGAAAAGGAGCATGAAGAGAGATACCGTAAGCTTCTGGCCAATATTCAGGACGGGCTGGTATTCTCCAGAGAAGGGGATGTTATCTGGCAATGTTCTAATTGCGGCCATATCTGTGTTGGGCAGAAGGCTCCGGAGGTTTGTCCGGTGTGTGCGCATCCGCAGAGCTATTTTCAGATTAAGGCTGAGAATTATTAATTAACCAGGCAGAGTCCCGGAAAAGCCTTCCAAAGCTGTGCTTTGGGAGGCTTTTGTGATATACTGATAAGAAAACGGGCGGCAGACGTGCCCTGACGGGAGGAGAAGGCTTATGAATTTACCGGATTTGACAGGTATGTCTTTGATAGAATGGGCGGTGCTGGCTGCAGTGCTGCTCCTGTGCGCAGTATCTGTTTATGTGGTGGAAGATGAGAAGAAAAAAGGACAAAAGATTCCGGGACATATGTGCGCAGGATGCCAGGACAACGGTATGGTAGTTCATACAGAAGAAACAGATAAAGAAGAGGTGGAGCAGGATGACGGAAAGACTATTGACAGCCATGATAGAATATGACAGAGGGGATGCGCCCCGGATTCAGCATTTTATAAAGGTCTATGAGTTTGCCCGGATCATCGGGAAGCTGGAAAAGCTGGATGAGCATACGCAGCTTATCCTGGAGAGCGCCGCTATTGTGCATGATATCGGTATCCACATGGCAGAGCGGAAATACGGAAGCAGCAATGGTAAGTATCAGGAGATTGAGGGGCCTGCGGAGGCGGAAAAGCTGCTCAAGGTTCTGGGATTGGGATCTGACGTGCAAGAGAGCGTTTCGTACTTGGTGCTGAATTATCATACTTACAGGAATATGGACGGGCTGGATTATCAGATTCTTGTGGAAGCAGATTTCCTGGTAAATCTATACGAGGACGATATTTCTCCTGCCGGGCAGAAGCACGCATACGAGAAAATTTTTAAGACTGAAAGCGGAAAGCTTCTCTGCAGAACGCTTTATCCGGCAGTGTGCGGGCTATAGCCCGGAACCTTGATTGTAAATATTTTGACCTTCAGCGGTTCATGATGTATGATAAGAGCATTATGAGCCGCATTTTTGCGGTTGTTGGTTAAAGGAACAGAGATATGAATAAAAATATCTGTGTCGCTCTGCTGGCTCATGTGGATGCCGGTAAGACGACGCTTTCGGAAAGTATATTATTTTTAAGCGGTGTGATACGGAAGATGGGAAGAGTGGATAATCAGAATGCGTTTCTGGATACCCATGCCATGGAACGGGCCAGAGGAATTACCATTTTCGCCAAACAGGCTGTATTTTCATTTGGTGAGAAGAGTTTTACCCTTCTGGATACTCCCGGGCATGTGGATTTTTCCGCGGAGATGGAAAGGACGCTTCAGGTGCTGGACTATGCGGTTCTGATTGTCAGCGGTGCGGACGGCGTGCAGGGACACACGGAGACATTGTGGAAGCTTTTAAAGCGTTACCAGATTCCGGTCTTTGTGTTTGTCAATAAAATGGATCAGCAGGGAGCTGATCCGTCGAAGCTTTTGGAAGAACTGAGATCCAGGCTGGATGATCGATGTATGGACTTTGGCATGGATCATAAGTCTGAAGCATTTCTGGAAAATATTGCGGTCAGCGAGGAAGAGATGCTGGAACGCTATCTGGAAACAGGACAGATACAGGAGAAAGAAATTTCCCGTTTAATCAGAGAACGAAAAATATTTCCGTGCTATTTTGGCTCTGCGCTGAAGGCGGAGGGAGTGGAAGAATTTCTAAGAGGGCTGGAAGTTTATACGGTCTGTCCGTTATATGCAGAGGAATTTGGCGCAAAGATATTTAAAATCAGCAGGGATGAGCAGGGAAACCGCATGACCTGGCTGAAAATAACAGGAGGGGTTCTGAGGGTAAAGACGACCTTGTCCGGAGGAAAGGTCAGGGATGCCTGGGAGGAAAAGGTCAATCAGATACGGATTTATTCCGGTTCCAGATATGAGGCTGTAAGTGAGGCAGAGGCCGGAACTGTCTGTGCTGTGACCGGTCTTACAAAAACCAGTTCCGGGGAAGGACTGGGCATGGAGCGCGATTCAGATATGCCCGTACTGGAGCCGATACTAACCTATCAGATACAGCTTCCCCCGGGCTGCGATCCTATGCAGATGTTACGGAAGCTCAAAGTATTGGAGGAGGAGGAACCCGAGCTTCATATCCGCTGGGATGAGCAGCTTCAGGAGATTCAGGCGCAGCTTATGGGCGAGGTCCAGATCGAGATCCTGAAGACGCTGATACAGGAACGCTTTGATATATGCGTGGATTTTGGAGCCGGTAAGATTGTGTATAAAGAAACAATTGCCGATACGGTGGAAGGAGTAGGGCATTTTGAGCCTCTGCGCCATTATGCGGAGGTCCACCTTCTTCTGGAGCCGGGAGAGCCGGGCAGCGGGATGCAGTTTGCGGCCCGGTGCAGTGAGGATGTGCTGAATAAAAACTGGCAGAGGCTGATATTGACCCATCTGGAGGAAAAGGCGCATCGGGGTGTGCTGACCGGTTCGGAGATTACGGATATGAGAATCACTCTTTTAACAGGGAAAGCTCATCTGAAGCATACGGAAGGAGGGGATTTCAGGCAGGCCACTTACCGGGCAGTCCGCCAGGGACTGATGCAGGCAAGAAGCGTGCTGTTGGAGCCTTATTATGAATTTCGCCTGGAGGTTCCGTTTGATACGGTAGGACGGGCCATGGCAGATGTGGAGAGGATGTATGGCTCCTTTGAACAACCGGAGCTGGAGGGAGAGATATCGGTTCTGACAGGAAAAGCGCCGGTTTCCGCTATGAGAAATTATCAGCAGGAGGTCGTTTCCTATACAAAGGGCAGAGGCCGGCTGTTCTGTACATTAAAAGGATATGAACCCTGTCACAATACGGAGGAGATTCTGGAACAAATTCAGTATGACCCGGAGACAGACGCTGAAAATCCGCCGGACTCGGTTTTCTGCTATCATGGAGCGGGAACCATTATTCCCTGGTACGAGGTGGAAAAACATATGCATCTGGAAAAAGTTCTGGACGGGAATCAAAAGGAGGAAGAGGCATGGACTGTTTTGGAGGCTGAGAAACGCAGGAGCGGGAGACCTGCAGTGGGGAACGTTCAGGAAGAAAAGGAGCTGGAAGAAATTTTTATCCGCACTTTTGGGGCCCCGAAGAGCCGTATAAGGGCTGACTATGCCCGTACCAGAGTATTCGGAGAACAGGCAGAATTAAAACGGGATGTTTATAATCCTCCCAAAAGGCTTCCGGAATATTTGCTTGTAGACGGGTATAATGTGATTTTTGCATGGGAGGAGTTAAGAGATCTGGCGAGAACGAATATCGACAGCGCCCGGGACAAGCTGATGGATGTGATGTGTAATTATCAGGGATTCCGCAGGTGCCGGCTGATTCTGGTATTTGACGCTTACCGTGTGGAGGGACATAAAGAGGAAGTGGTTAAATACCATAATATTCATGTAGTGTATACAAAGGAAGCCGAGACGGCGGATCAATACATTGAAAGAACTGCCCACGAGATGGGCAGAAAATATCAGGTAACGGTTGCCACCTCCGACGGTCTGGAACAGATCATTATCCGTGGGCAAGGGTGCGTGATGATGTCGGCAAGGGAACTAAAGGAGGAAATTGAGCGTATCAATAAGGAAATCCGTGTCAAGTATGTGGAACAGCTTCCCCAAAGTAAAAATCTTCTGTTCGATTATCTGCCTGAGGAGCTGGCAAAGAAGCTGAATGAGGTGAGACTTGGGAGGATAAGCTTAAACGAAAAGGAGTAGGAAAAATTATGGAACGGAATATTGATATGAATGAAGTATCCGATGGAAAATTTTATACGGCAAAGGACATGGTAAGGGCGGACTGCGGCGGCTGTCATGGCTGCTCTGTCTGCTGTCACGGGATGGGAAGCTCCATTACGCTGGACCCTATGGATATCTGCCGTCTGTGCGGCGGATTACATACCAGCTTTTCAGCGTTGATGCCGGATAAAATAGAACTGAATATTGCGGACAGTCTGATACTTCCGAATCTTAGAATGACAGGAAAGGAGGAAGCCTGCGCTTTTCTGAATCAGGAGGAGCGGTGCGGTATTTATTCCTTTCGTCCGGGTATCTGCCGTCTTTTTCCTCTGGGCAGATTTTATGAGGACGGTTCTTTTCGGTATTTTCTTCAGACACATGAATGTCCTAAGGAAAACAAGTCTAAGGTAAAAGTGAAAAAGTGGGTGGATACTCCGGATTTGAAGCAATATGAGCAATTTATCTGTGACTGGCATTATTATTTGAAGGCTCTGCAGGAAAAAATAAAAGCTGACCCGGAACAGATGAAAACAATCAGTATGGAGGTCCTGGAGCGTTTCTATGTGATGCCGTATGATCAGGAAAGAGATTTTTACAGTCAGTTTTATGAAAGACTGAGGAAAGAAAGTCATTTATATGGGCGCTGAACTGAAATTGATTCTGGAAGAAATCAAAGGATTAAAAAGTGAAATATTTTGTCTGCGGGGGGATATGGAAAAAATGGAAGCGTCTCTTCGGGAGGAAATTCATGATGGAGATACGGCAATTCGGCTGATTCTGGAAAACGATATAAGGCCTAAGATCAATATTCTCGCAGAGAATCATCTGGATTTAAACAGTCAGCGATGTCAGTATAAGAAATGCGGGTAAAAAAGAGACAGATGCTGCTGCCCATCTGTCTCTTGCATTCTGCCTGAAGCTCAGAGAGAACCCCAGGGAGTGGTATTCTTTTTATCCGCCTATTTTTTCGCTGCTTTTGCAATCTCACGTTTGTTGATATAATGATTCAGCAACAGAACGATCAGAAGCAATGCGCCCCAGATAATCTGTTTGTAGAAATCAGAGATGCTCTGATACATACTGAGCCAGGTACTTACCATCTGAATGATCACAACTGCCACGCATACACCCTGAATATTTCCTTTACCGCCTGCCGGGTCGATTCCGCCCATAACCGCGATCATGATTGCCTGCATGGTGTAGGAGGAACCATTGTCCGCCTTTGCAGAGCTGTAACGGCCCAGCATGATGATTCCTGCCACTGCAGACAGGATACCGATCATCATATAATTGAGAACGGTAAGCTTTACATTGTTAAATCCGGAGAAAGCAGAAGCCTTCATATTTGTACCCATCATCTTGATCTTATAGCCAAGCGTTGTCTTGCTGATAATAAAGATCATGACTGCTGCGCATATTACAAAGATAATTGCTGCCATGGGGATTCCCGCAACTCTCATACTGACAAATGAGGATAACGGCTTGCTTCCTGTTACGCTGCTGCCTTTGGAAGCCACAACGCCAAGCCCGTTATATAATGACTGCGTTCCCAGTGTTGCCAGCATGGCCGGAATACCGACTGCGGAGATCAGAAGTCCATTTAAAGAACCGCAAATTATTCCTACAATCAGAGCCACCAGAATACCTGCCAGGATAGCGCCCATGCCGGCGTCTCCTTCAGGAGTCATTGCCTTAATGGTCAGTGCAGCCATAATGGAGCAAAGGTTCGCAGTATACACAACACTCAGATCGATTCCGCCGGTGAGCAGTGCCAGCGCCATACCGATGGAAAGCAGACCAAACTCAGGAAACAGCTTTCCCATGGACTGAAAACTGGATACCGAAAGGAAAGACTTCCCCTGTGTGATACTGAACAGTACAAAACATACAAGAAATACCGCCAGAATACGGGTCAGATTTTTATCTTTATTCAATACTTTATTCATACTATACACCCCCGTCTTAAGATTCCGTCAGCTTGACAGCCAGTTTCTTTGCATTGCGCTGGTTCTGGATCGCTGTTGCCGCAGTACCGGCGATGATGATCAGACCAGTTACAACATTCTGCCAGTGAGTACTGATACCCAGCAGGATCAGGCTGTTGGAAACGATGGTCAGCAGCGCCATTCCGAGACATGCCTGAAGCACCGTCCCTTTACCGCCTGTGATGCTGACGCCTCCCAGCACGCAGGCGGCAATCGCTGTCATCTCCAGGCCTTCCAGGTTGTTCGGATGTACTGCCTGAAGCATACATGCACGGAATACTCCGATGATACCAGCCATCATACCGGAAAATGCATAGATAAATACTGTTGTTCCAAATACATTGAAGCCGGCGCGTTTTGCTGCAATGGTATCTCCGCCGATGGCGTAGATGCCGCGTCCGAGCATAGTTTTATTTAGAATAAACCATGCCAGCGCCAGTAGAAGCACCATAAATATGGTAATCATAGGCAGATCGGAAGACAAACCGGTTTCTGCATTGGTAGCAGTCAGAAGCTTTGCTTTTCCCACTGCCAGAAGCGTCGGGCAGAGCGGATATTCACGGGACTGGAATACGCCCTGCATGATGCCCCAGCAGATACTGGAAGTACCAAGAGTCACGATCAGCGCCGGGAAGCGGTATTTTCCAATGATTACGCCGTTTAAGATACCGAACACCAGCCCGATCAGCGCTGCCACTACGAAGAACAGCAGCGGATTCGTCGTCACGTTCTCCAGATATTTACACACTACAAACATGGAAAGCGACGCAATTGCCGGGAAGGAGCAGTCCACGCCTCCTGAGATCAGCACCATCAGCTCTCCCATACAGAACATAACCGGGATCGTGAAAGAACGGAGGATATCCACCAGATTGTTTCCGGTAAAGAACTGACCGCTTCTCGCCTGGATCAGCAGACAGAACAGGATAATGATAACCCCTACATAAAATTCAGAACTATGTAATATTTTTTTTGTTTTGTTATTCAT
>VSNE01000092.1 GCA_009774155.1 Lachnospiraceae bacterium | reverse complement strand
GGCAAGCTCCTTCTGAAGGCGCTCTTCCTCTTTTTTCAGGCGCTCCTTTTCCTTCGCAACGTCCACAAGCTCCGTCAGCGGCATATAGATCGCCGCCTCCGGAATCATGACGGATACGGCATCCTCCGCGATTCCGTTCTTGTCTGCCTGAACAAGAACCTCGCCTGCAAAGCCCAGGGCTGCGAAGAATACTTTACCATGCTCAAAAATCCCGCGGATCTTTGCATTCTCTGATACAACATAAACGGTCGCCTTCCTGCTGTTCGGAACATTCATGCCTGTGCGTACATTGCGGATGCCGCGCACTGCTTCTTTGATAGTCTCGATTGCGCGCTCCTCGGATGTAAAATTCCATTCCTCCTTATACTCCGGCCATGAGGAAATCATAATGGACTCCTCATCAGACAGATTGCAGAAGATCTCTTCCGAGATAAACGGCATAAAGGGATGCAGCATCTTCAGCGCATGAATCAGCACCTGCTTTAAGGTCCACAGAGCCGCGCTTCTGGTCTGATCATCGTCATTCCACAGCCGCGGTTTTACCATCTCAATATACCAGTCGCAGAACTCCTCCCAGATAAAGTCATAAATCTTCTGTACCGCAATGCCCAGATCGAAGTTGTCCATATTATTGGTAACCTCTTTTGCCAGACTGTTTACTTTGGAAAGAATCCATTTGTCTGCCCCGGTCAGCATGTCCGGAGCCATATCGGCAGGAGCTTTTGCCTTCTCCATATTCATCATAATAAAGCGGGATGCGTTCCATACTTTATTTGCAAAGTTGCGGCTTGCCTCCACGCGCTCCATATAAAAACGCATGTCGTTTCCCGGCGCATTGCCGGTTACCAGCGTCAGGCGCAGAGCGTCCGCGCCATATTTCCCGATAATCTCCAGCGGGTCAATACCGTTTCCCAGGGACTTACTCATCTTGCGTCCCTGGGAATCACGAACCAGGCCGTGAATCAATACATGATGGAACGGGCTCCTTCCGGTCTGTTCATATCCGGAAAATACCATACGGATTACCCAGAAGAAGATAATATCATAGCCTGTAACAAGTACGTCCGTAGGATAAAAGTAATCCAGGTCTTCTGTCTGCTTCGGCCATCCAAGTGTGGAAAACGGCCACAGAGCGGAGGAAAACCAGGTATCCAGAGTATCCGGGTCCTGGGTCAGGCGATCGCACCCGCACTTCGGACATACGCCGGGTGCTTCCCTCGCAACTATAATCTCGCCGCATTCGTCACAGTAATACGCCGGAATCCGGTGTCCCCACCAAAGCTGGCGGGAGATGCACCAGTCGCGGATATTTTCCAGCCAGTGCAGGTAGATTTTGTCAAAACGCTCCGGAACAAAGGTCAGCTCCCCATTTTTAACGGCTTCCATGGCAGGCTTTGCCAGCTCCTCCATCTTTACAAACCACTGCTGCTTGATCATCGGCTCTACCGTGGTTCCGCAGCGGTCATGCGTACCCACGTTATGGGAATGGTCTGCCACCTTTACAAGCAGTCCCTGCTCTTCCAAATCCGCCACCATCGCCCTGCGTGCTTCATAACGGTCCATGCCGTGATATTTGCTGCCCGGGCAGTTGATGGTCGCATCATCATTCATAATGTTGATTTCCGGCAGGTTATGTCTTTTTCCCACCTCAAAATCATTCGGGTCATGGGCCGGGGTAATTTTTACGCATCCGGTTCCGAACTCTTTGTCCACATATGGATCTGCCACAACCGGAATCTCCCGGCCGGTCAGCGGAAGCTTCAGCATCTTTCCGATCAGGTGCCGGTACCTTTCATCCTCCGGATTTACCGCCACTGCGGTATCGCCGAGCAGAGTCTCAGGGCGGGTGGTTGCGATTTCCACATATCCGCTTCCGTCTGTGATTGGATAATTGATATGCCAGAAATGTCCCGCCTGCTCCTCATGCTCTACCTCCGCGTCGGAAATGGAGGTCTTGCACACCGGGCACCAGTTGATGATTCTGGAACCTTTGTAGATATATCCTTTTTCATAAAGACGGATAAATACCTCCAGAACTGCTTCAGAGCAGCCCTCGTCCATAGTAAAGCGTTCTCTGTCCCAGTCACAGGAGCATCCCAGCTTCTTTAACTGATTAATAATTGCCCCGCCGTATTCTTCTTTCCATTCCCAGGCTCTCTTCAGGAATCCCTCCCGGCCCAGTTCATGCTTATCTATCCCCTCCTCCTTCAGTTGGTTTGTCACCTTTACCTCAGTGGAAATGGACGCATGGTCAGTTCCCGGAATCCACAGTGCATTATATCCCTGCATTCTTTTATATCGAATCAGGATATCCTGAAGGGTTTCGTCCAACGCATGCCCCATATGCAGCCTTCCGGTTACGTTTGGCGGCGGAATCACAATGGTAAACGGCTTTTTGCCGCGGTCCGCCTCCGCATGGAAATATTTTCTGCCCATCCATTTGGCATACGTGCGTTCCTCAATTGCTGCAGGATCATAGGTCTTTGCTAATTCCTTCATAATTTTCTCTCCTTTATGGTTCTGTTATCAGTTGTATATGCATCTTATCAGCCGTATAGTTTTCGTCCAGAAGAAGCTCCCTGCTCCTGATTTCTTCTCCGTTGACGATCCAGCCGTAAATCTCCTGTCCGTCCTCCGGCTCTGCCGTAAGCGTCAGAGGATAATTGTGGTAGTAGGTTCCTGCGTAGCTTTTTCCTCCATCAATCCGAATCTGACTGAAGGAAATGCCGAAGCCTTCCGGAGCTTCCACCGTCAGCGTATAGGGTTCTGACGCCCCCAGATGCTTTACAAGCCCCTCTCTCACTCTTTTGCAGCTTTCCAGCGCCATAGACTTCATCTCATCTATTGACGCTCTCTGACGCTCCCTTCTGGCCTCGGTATAGTAAAGCTCCATGGAACGCTGAAGCTTCTGATCCTCTTCCTCTATGATCTGCGCCACATGCTCTCCGTCATAGACCGTGCTGGTCAAATCACAGACCAGGTTCACGAACTGGGTCCGGTATTTATCGGACTGCATCAGAAGCCAGAGGGTATCTGTCATATCTGCCACCGGTTCTTCCATCAGATAGTCAAATGTATTCTGTACCTCCAATTCCTGATTGTCCTGGTAGACCGCATCCAGATCGTACAGGAAAAAGCGGACTCTGCCGTCATTATAGGCGGTGGCTCCCGTGTCTGCGCACTTCCAGGAAAGAAAATTGTGAAACGGCCAGTCCACATTGTTCATGATCAGGTTCACCGCATAGTGCCTGAGCATATCCGGCATATCCACAGAGCTTTCCAGCTTTGTCTGCCGCTCCGGATCATTCAGATCCGAATGGAGACGGTTATAATATTCCCCGAAACGCGCACTGTTGATTTCATTTGGCTCATATTTCACAATATCCTTCTTCTGCGCTCCGACGGCAGCCGCCACATTATAAGACGTATATTTCTCCTGGAGCTGAATGATTCCGTAATACTCTCCGTTCAGAAAAAGGATACCGGGCCTGGCCCCGGCGCAGATAATGCCCGCTTCCTTCGCAAGCCTGCTCACCACATTCCACTTAATCATCGTACCTTCATGGTCAGAGCCGCCGTTGCGGAGCACAAGCCGGTTATAGGACTGTCCTTCCTTATTGCCCGCCATATCGGTATCAAAAAAATTATATTCAAAGACCGGATGCTCCATATCATAGACGGACGAGCCGATCAGCTTAATACTCTTCTGCTCATATCCCCGGGAACCATGCCCGGACACGGCAATTCCCGTGCCCTGCTTCAGCATCAGGCTTCCGTCAGGCTCATAAAACTCAATATATGCCGGGCGATCCCACTCTCCATTTTCACCGGTCTGCTCATAATTGGAAAAAATACCGGTTTTCTCATCATACAGGGCCGCTTTGTCCGCCGAAAGAGAGACGAGCATCACATCAAAAAGCTTGTCCGCCCCTTCTCCTGTAAAATAAGTCTGCGTACAGATCTCTCCAAGCTGCCCGCCCTTTCGTACCGCGGCCTTCACTACCGTTGCCTTTACCGGGGTTCCTGCTTCTATGAGAATCGGATCGGTATAAACCTCCGATTCCAGCGTCGGAGTGCTTCCATCCAATGTGTAATAGATCTCTCCTCCAAACAGACCGCTTTTAAGTGTCAGCTCAAATGCTTCCTCCTGCAGGGCCTCCCCTTCAGAAAAGCGGACTGGCGGCTTTCGGACCGTACCATATACCATTCCTCCTGAGACTGTCACCAGTACCAGAAGGGCAACGGCTGCTGATAAATATTTCTGCTTCAAAAATTACTCCCTTTCTGCCCTTATTCTGCTTTTCAGGACGCGCTCCCCGGACTGCTTTCTGTCCTGCTCTTCATGAATTACACAAAAACACCCTCTGCACAGAAGCTCTGTGCAAAGGGCGACATATCGCGGTACCACCTTTGTTCGTATGAAATACATACCTCATTATCCTTAACGCGGATTAAACGGAAGCGCTTACCTGTATCTGTTCAGCGCTCCGGCTCCAAAGCTACCTTCCACATGCCCGTCCTGAAGCCACCTTTCAGCCTATGGATGACTCTCTCTGACAGCGGTACCTTGTGTACTCCTCTTCTTCTCTGCCATTTTTATTTTTTAACAGTCTAAACGCTATCACCGGCTTTGTCAAGAGGTACGCCGGAAATGATATTATATTGTATAACTTTCCTCAGCTTTATGTATATTTTTCTATACCGGCATCATGGAATGGTAAATTCCGCCGAATAAACATACTGGTCATAATCCCCGGCTCCTCTGAAATCCGTCACATCCTTACAAAACCGATACTGACCGGAAGACAGTTCTCCATAAAGCCATTTCCAATCCACTTTCTCTGTCTGAACTTCTTTTGAGACAGGATAAGCCTCCTGCGTCCAGACAGCCTCATATTCCGGGTCTTTATACTCTACAAAATACCAGCTTCCGGCCTTTAGCTGCTCCAGCCAGTAGCTGCTTCCATACTGAAGCTCCCCGGACGGACTTCCGCCGTTTCGGACAAACTTCATCGTAAGTCCGGTGTTCTTCACATCCTCAACCTCCAGACTCAGCCCCAGCCCGTCCTTCAGCTCAAATACTGCATAAACAATCTTTCCGTCATTTGTATCCGGACCCGTGCTTTCCAGATATTCCCGATCCTCAGGCACAGCCTCTCCCATCAAGCTATTAAGAATATCCGTTCTCTGCGGGAACACTGCCTTTGCCGCACAATAAACGCCAGGCTCCAGCGGCCCATACAAGGTTCCCCAGTCAAGCTCCATACTATTCGGAATATTCCTTTGAATCTCCGTATACACGGTCGTCCCGCATAAGCCGTTCAGCATAGGCAGCTCTTCCCAGCTTCCGTCCATATAGCGCTCCAGCGTAAAAAACTCATCATAATACCAGAGCTTATCCTCCTGCCCTTCCCTGTAGGATATATGAAAAACGCCCCCGCCCGGAGTCAGAATATCGGAATTCTCAAAGATAACAGCGCTGCACCCATTTTCCCGTCCCGGAAGCTCCGATCCGGCCGCAGCCCGGCCCTTCCCCTCGGGAACCTGTTCTGAACTGTTTTTGCTCTCTTCTTCCCGAGCCTCTTTGGGCACGCTGTCCTCATATATATCCAAACGCTTTGGCGTAAAATTCTGTTCATCCCCGGTACTTCCCTGACTGCATCCAATCATCAGGCAGGCCAGTCCGCTCAATGCCGTTATCAGATATTTCTTCATCAATGCTTTCATCCTTTCCTATGCCTGATTCGGCATATTGCAGATACCGATAAACAGCGGGGTCTCCACATCGCTGATGATTCCAAACAAAAACGGCCGGTTGTATTTCAGTTCATAGTTTTTTTCCTCTGTCATTGCGGCTCCCGCTGCCATTGCGATTTCTGTATAAGCAGATGCCTCCACACCGCTTTCAACTACCTCAATATGAGTTTCCTGCTTCACTTCAGAAATAAAGATCTGTTCATCCGTCATAGAGGAAAAATCTGCTTTCAGAGCCTCAAACGCCTCCAGAAGCCCCATTTCCTGCAATACGGGAATCAGTTCCATACTGTCCTCAAACCGGAACTTAGGCAGTGACACTGTCACCGTCGCACTCTCCCTTTCCCGGTTCCCGAACATATCCCTCAGAGAATCCTCTGTCAGCAGTTCCTTTATCTCTACGCCCTCGTCCGGCAGAATAAAAACCATAGAGCCGGCCCCCTTTAATCCCAGAGCTGTGCCGGTATACCCATCACCTTTATAATATGAATGAAAATCAAATTTCCGGTTCATATATTCACAGGTCATCTGCTCACCGGAGGCCGTGGTAAATGTATCCTTCGTATTGGCAGACTCCATAAACCGCTGCTGCCACTCATCATACAGATATACCGTATTGATAATCGCCAGCGCCTCCTCCGGATATGTCTTAAGCTCCGGCGCAAGAGTTCCCCCCGTCTGATCCGAAATCCACCGTCCCATGGCCTTTCCCGTTTCCGGATTTTCAAAATCCGCCTCAAATACGGAGGTATAAAAATCATCCTGGGCAGTCTTTAAAAACTTTTTCCGGAAATTCTGCCCCTTCTTCAGCCACAGAGAATTCGCAAGCTTTTGTTTTGACACTTTGTGATCTATATAAAGCCGCCGGAACAATTTTCCGCATTCATCTGCCAGAGCCGCCTTGTCCTCCATACCTAAAAGCTTCAAAAGCTCCTCCTCCGTACTGCCTTCGCTGCCCTGGGCCGCCAGCGCCAGCGCATAATAAAGAGACAGCGGAGAATAGTTCTGATTCTTTGCGTCCGCCCCCGTCCTTAAAAGCTGTGCCGCAGAAGCATAGGAAAACCGGTTTACCGCCCCGATAAATTTTTCACTGACAGGATTTGCCTCCTGAAGAGCACGCCGGGCATCCCAGTCCTCAAAGTCAATGCTCTCCGGCTCTTGAACCCGCGTGACGCTCCTGCAGCTTTTGGTTTCATCCGGCTCCTGCCCCTTTGCGGTTCCGCACCCTGACAAAACCATTGTCATTACTGCCGCCCCCGCCGCATATTTCCAAATACATTTTTTCATAATAAAACTTCATCCTCCTTCCCGATGATACAGCCAATGTTCTTGTTTTCCTATATGAACGGATTTTCTGAAGAGATTACTACAGATTTTTCGGAAATTTTTGTTTCGGAAAAAATACCCCATTTCGCATGGCTGAACTGTCCGCCATAAATTTTAAGGATGTTCCCCGCTTTATTGACACCTCTGTCCCTCTTTTGCTAAAATAGCTCTAGCTACAGAAAGGAATGATGAAATGCCAAAATTAAATGAGAATTATCTCAATCTGAAGGAAAGCTATCTGTTCTCTGAGATTGCTCACCGTACTGCCGCTTATGCAGAAAAAAATCCAGAAAAGGGCGCGCAAATCATCCGCCTTGGAATCGGTGATGTAACGAGACCTTTGGGAAAAATCGTATTGAATGCCCTTCACGAAGGCGTGGATGCCATGGCTTCCTCTGAAACCTTCAAAGGATACGGGCCGGAGCAAGGCTATGAAGCAACCAGAAATGCCATTACTGCTTATTATAAGAAAAACGGTGTGGAGGTAGAGCCCGATGCCGTTTTTGTATCCGATGGAGCAAAAAGCGATACCGGAAATATTACGGACATGTTCGGTCACGACAATGTGATCCTGATTCCCGATCCGGTGTATCCGGTCTATGTGGATACCAACATCATGTGCGGCAATCAGGTAACTTACATTGCCGGAAATGCCGGGAACAATTTCCTTCCCATGCCGGACGCAGACCAGCCTGCCGATATTATTTATCTGTGTTCTCCCAATAACCCGACCGGAGCATGCTATAACAAAAAACAGTTAAAAGAATGGGTGGACTATGCGCTCGCCAACGACGCTATTATTCTGTTCGACTCCGCATATGAAGCATTTATATCTGATCCGGAGCTTCCAAGAAGTATTTTTGCCGTTGAAGGCGCTAAAAAATGTGCTATTGAGTTCTGCTCCCTGTCCAAAACCGCAGGCTTCACCGGAACCCGCTGCGGCTATACTATTGTTCCAAAGGAACTAAAATTCCTCTCCTCTGCCGGGACGGAAATGTCCTTAAACGCCATGTGGAACCGCCGCCAGTGCACGAAATTCAACGGCGCCTCCTACATCGTGCAAAAAGGAGCCGAGGCTGTATTCTCAGAGGAAGGCATAAAAGAATGCCAGGAAAATATTCAATACTATAAAAACAATGCGAAAGTGATTGCCGATACGCTGACAAAGCTTAATATCCGGTTCTTCGGCGGCATCAATTCCCCATACATTTGGTTCCAATGCCCGAATGGTATGGATTCCTGGACCTGCTTTGATTACCTTCTGGAAAATATCCAGGTAGTGGGAACCCCCGGCGCAGGCTTCGGTGAAAACGGGGTCAACTTCTTCCGCCTGACCTCCTTCGGCAATTATGAAAAAACGGTGGAGGCAATGGAACGATTTACAAAATTGTTTGGATAATACTCAAGTAGACGGGAGTGACTAGCTCCCGTCCTCTCACATTATATTGCGTGTCCAGATTGATACAATTATTTCTTGAGGGCTATCGTTTTTACATTTATCCCAAATACACTGGATTTGTATTATTCAATTCCAAATTCTTCTGCATATTTTATGACTCCGCATATATCGGATGCGTTTTCTTTTATTTTATATGCCATAAAGTTTTCGTTCGGCACATCAAAAGGCGGTTTGATGCCAAAGCTATCAGCCGGTACATATCCTGCTTTCGGATAGTATTTTTCACTGCCCAATACAATCGAATATTCATAACCCAATTTGTCAGCAACGCTATGTCCTTCTTTGATTAAAGCCATTCCTATCCCCTTTCTTTGATATTCAGGCAGAACGGACAGCGGAGCCAAAGCTAAAACTGTATCATCCCCAACCTTTGCTTTTGTAAACATGATATGTCCTACAATCCTTCCGTCCGTTTCGGCAACTAAAGATAAATCAGGAATAAATGCCGCCCCTTTTCTTAATGCGTTTACCAAATCGTGTTCATTTCCGTCAGCGTGTCCGGCACTGTCAAATGCAGCTTTAACTACAGAATATATTATTTCATAGGCTTTAGATTTTTATTTACTTATAAACATAATTACCTCCA
>VSNE01000091.1 GCA_009774155.1 Lachnospiraceae bacterium | reverse complement strand
GAGATAGGAAGAGTGATTGTGGTGGAAAGGGACGGCAAACGGGAAATATTCCAGTTTGAGAGTATGCAGGAGGCAAGAGAGCTGCTGGAAAAAATTCAGAAGGCGAATCCCAGGATCGCAATCGGGTATACGAAGGAGAACAGGGAACGGTTTGGCTGACAAAGGGAGAACAGGGATGAACGATAAAACAAAATATGAAATTCTGCGCCGGCGTGAAATGACGAAGGGATACAATGCTTCGGACGCGGAAGCGGAGCCGACGGATCAGGAACAGAAGCTGCCGTTTCCGATGCCGTTAAAGGAGGCTAAGGGGACAGAGATCCTTTCGCTGCCGCTTGACTTTGAAAATATTGTGAGGGATGTAAATTTGTCTACTCTGCTTCAGGAAAGGGAAAGCCGCCGTATTTATACAGAGGAACCGATGACGCTTCAGGAGCTGTCCTTTCTTCTGTGGGCGACTCAGGGTGTGCGGCGCTTTGCAGGAAGGCAGAAGCAGGTGACATTCCGCAATGTTCCGTCCGCAGGCTCCAGACATCCGCTGGAAACCTATCTGTTTATCAATAAAGTGGAAAACCTGAATCCGGGAATCTATCACTACCTGCCGTCCTGCCATGGACTGGAGCTTTGGGAGGATAAGCCGGATTACAAGGAGGAGCTGACGACGGCTCTTTGCGGACAGAGGTTTGCGGCTGAAGCCCCCCTGACGTTTGTATGGAGCATGATTCCTTACCGGACGGAGTGGAGATACGGGCGGAAGGCCCACAAATACATACTGATCGATGCAGGACATGTGTGCGAAAATCTGTATCTGGCCTGCGAAGCCATCTGCTGCGGAACCTGTGCCGTTGGGGCCTATGATCAGGATCTGCTGGATGAATTGCTTGGATTTGCGCCGGGTCCCTCGGCGGAGGCAGACTATGAATATGCGGTCTATGCAGCGCCGGTTGGGAAGGTGATTTGCTCTGTATAATCCTTTTCAGTATTGTTTAAACTATCCCTGGGGTGATTAATATGGACAAAAAAGAGCAGGAAAGGCTGCAGCAGAAAAAGAATCTGGAGCAGTTCAACAGTGTAACCCGGAAGGGGAAGCCGGAGAATCAGAACCAGACGCACAATGTACGGTCGGAGGCGGTGGAGCCGAAGAACAGACAAGTATAAGCAGCCCTTCCGGGCTGCTTTTCTTTCGGACTTTTTTAAGCCGTTATAAAACAAATAAAAAGGCTCTCACTTTTGTGAAAGCCTTGAATTTCGAGGGAGTGGGGGACTTTTGGGAGTCCCCCAAGTGTTATGAATGAAATACGGATATGTCTTCCTTACAAGTAATATATTACCAAGGAAATATGTCCAAAATATGACGGCCCTCTAAAAGAATTCTAAAAAGAATAAAGAAAGCTTGAAAGAATTGAAAAAGAAATTCAAGGTTATATCAAACAAGCCGGCTGTCATATTGTATGATAAGCCGGCTGTTTATATTATGGAGTGCAGGATGAAAAAGAAGGAAAGACTGTTTCGCTGGTGCTGGATTTTTGCAGGGGCGCTGGGAATTGGAGCGGCTGTGGCGATATCAGGACAAAAGGAGGAGACAAAAAAGGACGCTGCGGTGGAGGCGGTATCTGACAGTCCGCCCAAGGCCCCGGAAGACAGCGAGCCGAAAAAGATAGCGCTTACCTTTGACGACGGTCCGCATCCGGTCTATACAGAACAGATGCTGGAACTTTTAGAAAAGGAGCAGGTTCCGGCAACCTTTTTTCTTTTGGGGCAGAATATAGAAAAGCATGGGGATGTGGTAAAAGAGATTTCAGAAAAAGGGCATCTGATCGGCAATCATACCTATCACCACGTGCAGATCACAAACCTGTCGGCAGCACAGGCGTATGAGGAGATCAATAAAACAAGCAATCTGATTGAAGATTTGACAGGAAAGGGGACCGAGTATGTGCGTCCTCCTTTTGGCACCTGGAATGACGGGCTGGAGTCGGATCTCAACCTGATTCCGGTTATGTGGACGATTGATACTCTGGACTGGACGACCCGGAATGTAGACTGGATTGTGAATCAGGTAGTGAAAAAGGCAAAGGAAAATGATATAATTTTAATGCATGACAGCTACAAAAGCACCGTACAGGCAGTAGAGCGGATCATTGAGCTTCTGGAAGCGGACGGGTTCGAGTTTGTAACGGTGGATGAGGTGATCATGGATTAATAGAAGGGAAATATACTGCCTGCCGTCAGCAGGATGGCGGCATAGTATAGATAAAACAGATAAATAAAGGAGCTGCCATGGATTTATTTGATTATATGAGAAACAGCGCCATGAAGTCAGAAGCCCCTCTGGCTTCCCGGATGCGTCCGGACAGGCTGGATGAGATTGTGGGACAGCAGCATATTCTGGGGAAGGATAAGCTGCTTTACCGGGCTATTAAGGCGGACAAGCTTGGTTCGGTTATCTTTTATGGCCCTCCGGGAAGCGGGAAGACGACGATTGCCAAGGTCATTGCCAATACAACCAGTGCGGAATTTACCCAGATCAATGCGACGGCGGCAGGCAAGAAGGATATGGAGGAGGTGGTGCGCCGGGCAAAGGACAGTCTGGGCATGTACGGAAGGAGAACGATCCTGTTCGTGGATGAGATCCACCGCTTCAACAAAGGGCAGCAGGACTATCTGCTTCCTTTTGTGGAGGACGGTACGCTGATTCTGATTGGAGCGACTACGGAAAATCCTTATTTTGAAGTGAATGGGGCATTGATTTCCCGTTCTGTTGTCTTTGAACTGAAGGCTCTGGAAAAGGAGGATGTGAAGCAGCTTCTAAAACGGGCCCTGACAGACATGGAAAAGGGAATGGGAGCTTATGATGCGGCGGCGGACGAGGATGCGCTGGATTTTCTGGCTGATATTGCCGGAGGGGATGCAAGAAATGCACTGAATGCGCTGGAGCTTGGCATCCTGACTACAAAGCGGAGCGGGGACGGCAGGATACACATTACGCTGGAGACGGCTTCTGAGTGCATTCAGAAGAAAGCGGTCCGCTATGACAAGGACGGGGATAACCACTATGATACCATCTCGGCCTTTATCAAGAGCATGCGCGGTTCAGATCCGGACGCAGCCGTCTTTTATCTGGCGAAGATGCTTTATGCAGGGGAGGATATCAAATTTATAGCCCGCAGAATCATAATCTGTGCGTCTGAAGATGTGGGGAATGCGGACCCTCAGGCGCTTTCGGTGGCGGTGGCTGCTTCCCAGGCAGTAGAACGGATCGGGATGCCGGAGGCGCAGATTATCCTGTCTCATGCGGTATGCTATGTGGCGTCCGCTCCGAAGAGCAATGCGGCAGGCAAGGCAATCTTCGGGGCTATGGAGGCGGTGAAGAGCATCACTGCGACAGTCCCGGTTCATCTGCAGGACAGGCACTACAGCGGCGCCGAAAAGCTGGGGCATGGAGCGGGATATCTGTATGCTCATGATTTCCCGGAGCACTATGTGAAGCAGCAGTATCTGCCGGATGAGGTTGTGGGAAAAACCTTTTATCATCCCACAGATATCGGATATGAGAAACGGATTGCAGAACGGCTGGAAAGGCTGCGGAACAGAGACGGATTTTAAGAGCTATAAGAGGATGATCGGTATTGTGCCAAAATCGGCGAAGCCTGCCAAAACTGTATGATGGCAGGCATGCCAATCTGTTTCTATAACAGTTTCTATACCGTCACAATCCAGGTATTATATCCAAGACGTTTCAGCTCCTGCTCCAGTTCAATTGCATTCTGGAGATTGTGGAAGGCTCCTACCTGCACCCGGTAAAGAGGACGGGGATTTCCGGCATTCGGCTGGTTCTGCATGGCTGCCGTATTTGGCTCTGTATCTGAAACCTCTGCTTCCGTCTGGAACGGCGTCCAGTTCATAGACGGAAGCGGATTCATCTGGAAGGAGGACACAGGTGCGGCAGTCTGAAAAGGAGCCTGATAGGCATAACGTACAGGCGGGTCCGCGCTGGAGTCCGCATCTGCAGTGTTCAGTGTATCCATAATGCCGTCAGCGATTGCCTGGGCAATTTCATTAAAGCGGCTGTCAAAAATCTGATTATCCTTTTCACTGTCTATAAATCCGACCTCTACCAGAAGAGCAGGCATCTGTGTACGGCGGAGCACCGCCAGATCAGGTCTGGTCTCCACATTGATATTTTTAAAGCCGACTCCTTCCAGATTGGAGTTGATGTTCTCTGCCATCTGCTGCTTGATTCCGGAACGGTTATAAATCAGAGTCTGCACACCATTGTATTGTCCCGGATAAGAGGCCATATTCCGGTGAAGGGAGACAAACAAATCGGCTCCCGCATTATTCGCAAGCTGCGCCTTCTGCACAACGGACTGGTTGATATCCCCGGTTCTCGTATAGTCAATATCATATCCATTTCGGGACAGAATTTCCCCGACGGCCTGTGCCAGGCGAAGGACATCATCGCTTTCTCTCCGGCCGTTGTAGACTGCGCCGGGGTCGGAAAGGCCGTTGTGTCCTGCATCAATTATAATTTTATTTGCCATAAAAATTTCCTGAGGACTTTTTATAACAGTATATGAACAGACAGGGAAGGGTGTGACTCTGTGTGAGGACGGTATCCGGAAGACACTGGATTTTTCCATAAAGATAGAGTATGATTGGAAAGAACCTGTGGCGGCAATTATCCCGGCTGTATGGCTGAAGGTTCAGTTCCGGATGGTGGATCTGCCGGGCTTTGTATTGGTGATATCAGCAGTGTTTATTATTTCGCTGAATCAGATGAAGGAGGAGACAGGACATGGATGAACAGACAAGGTTCAAAACCGCGCTGGCTGCATTAAGCGCCGGCGCTGAACAGAGAAACAGGAAGCTTCGGCAGAAGGATGTGCAGGAATTTTTCCGGGATATGAATTTAAGTCCAAAACAGTATCCCCTTGTCTACGCATATCTTGCATCTAAAAGAATTGAGGTAGAGGGTGTGGAGCTTCCGAATGTACGGGAGGAGGTTCCCTATGAAGAGGAGGAGCAGGAATTTTTAAAACAATACCGAAGAGCTGTGAACTCTGTCCGCAGACAGGAGCAGGATGCTCTGCAGGAGCTTTTTATCCAGGCGGCAGACGGCGCGGAACAGGCAAAAGGACTTCTGACAGAGCATTACATGGACCGGGTGCTCTCTCTTGCCGAAGAGTATGCCCATCAGGGAATTTTGATTCAGGATCTGGTGCAGGAGGGAAATTTAGGACTGATGATTGGAATTGATACGCTGGGGCTGATGGAGGAGGGCCTTGCCTGGGAAGCTCATCTGGAGGGGGAGATCCGCCGGGCTATCCGCACGGCTCTTGATGAACAGGAAAATTCCAGGAGTACCGGAGAGCAGGTTACGGAAAAATTAAATAAGCTGGCAGACACCATTACGGAGCTGACAGAGGACCTTGGACGTCAGGTGACTCCGGATGAATTGTCCGTCTATCTGAACATGCCGCCGGAAGAGCTGGAGAATCTGCTTCGGATTGCAGGGGAGACAATTGAACTGGCAGACAGGGCGGAGTAATTAAAAAAACAGCTTTCCGGGAATGGAGGATAGCTGTTTTTTTCTGTCGATTCTGTATTAAAGCTCAGGAACTGTAATTCTGCCGGAAACGGCGCATGCGGCGGCAGTTGCCGGGGAAGCCAGGAAGATTTCCACCTTGGAAGTGCCCATCCGCCCGAG
Source organism: Lachnospiraceae bacterium (assembly GCA_009774155.1). Taxonomy (GTDB): domain Bacteria; phylum Bacillota; class Clostridia; order Lachnospirales; family Lachnospiraceae; genus Hominiventricola. The sequence goes on along the minus strand of VSNE01000091.1, from coordinate 3,440 downwards.
AAAGTTTCGGTTATTGGTAGCGACTACCCGTTCTCCGTCGGAAAGGATGCCGCCCGTACGTCCGCAGCAAAGCCCGCAGCCCGGATGGGTGATAACGGCGCCTGCCTCTGCCAGAATTTCCATAGTTCCGTCCGCCAGCGCCTGATTATAAATCTTCCGGCTTGCCGGAGTCACAATCAGCTTTACAAATGGAGCGACCTTTTTGCCCTTCAGTATGGAAGCCGCCTTCTGCAGATCTTCCAGGCGGCCGTTCGTACAAGAGCCGATAAATACCTGATCGATAGCGGTTCCTGCAAGCTCGCTGACCGGACGGATATGATCCACCTGGGACGGACATGCGAGAACCGGCGTCAGCTCCTCTGCCTTATAGTGAATGGTACGAATGTATTCTGCGTCCCTGTCGCCGCTCAGGGATCGTTCTTTATCAGTAAGCTCTATCTGGCAGTATTCTGCGGTTTTTTCATCCGGTGTAAACAAAGCGCACTTTGCTCCTGCCTCAACTGCCATATTTGCGATGGTCATCCGGCTTGCCACAGACATATTTTCTATGGTATCTCCGCAGAATTCCAACGCCTGATAAGTAGCTCCGTCAGCACGCAGATCCCCGATCAGCTGCAGTATAATATCCTTGGAGGTCACATTGGAGGGAAGAACTCCCTCAATAACCACCCTGATCGTTTCCGGTACTTTAATCCACATGGTTCCGGTTCCTAAGATACTTGCCATCTCTGTATAGCCGATGCCGGAGGAAAATGCTCCCACACATCCGTAGGTGGTGGTGTGGCTGTCGGTTCCGAATACAATATCTCCCGGTTTTACGTAGAGAGCCTCCGTCATAAGCTGGTGACAGATGCCGTCGCTGCGGTGAACGTTTTTCATGCCGTATTTTTCAGCGAAGGCATCGCCCGCGCGGAAATGCCTTGTATCGTCCACCTGGCTTGCAGGCACAAGATGGTCATAGATTAAAACAACCTTGTCCGGGTTCCAGAGCCTTGTAAATCCCATCTCTTCAAATTTATCTGCCACAAAGGGGATGAAAATGTCATGAATCATGACGCGGTCCACGTTCACAGTCACGATATCACCTGGTTTTACGTCGTGTCCTATATTGCGGCTTACGATTTTTTCAATGATTGTCTGTCCCATAGCGCTAATCCTCCAGTCCGTTTAAATGGCGCATGGCTTTAACCAGTCCGCCTGCATTGATGATGTCTACCAGATTCTGGGGAAGGGAAGCGACAGGGTAGGTGTTTCCCCGATGAGTAATCCTTTCGTTCACTTCTACCTCGATCATATCTCCCTCGGATACCGAATCTCTGAGCTCTGCGTTTTCAATCAGGAGAAGGCCGTTATTGATGGCGTTGCGGAAGAAGATGCGCGCAAAGGATTTTGCAATAATGCATTTGATACCCAGTGCCTTGATAATTTCCGGCGCCTGTTCACGGGAGGAGCCGCATCCAAAATTCTTTCCTGCCACGATGATATCTCCCGGGCAGATCCGGGCCGCCAGCTCCGGACGAAGAGGGGAGAAGGCGTAAGGCGCCATATCCTGTACGGTCTTTAATGCAAGGTATTCGGTGGGAATGATGATGTCTGTGTCAATATCGTCATCCAGCGTCCATACTTTACCGGTAAATGTCTCGTTCATGTCAGTGTCCTCTTTCCTAATTAGGTGTTATGGCTGAAAATAACTACAGCATATCTGCGGTTGCAATCTCGCCTTTTATGGCGGAAGCGGTTACCGTTGCCGCGCTGGCGAGATATACATAGGAATCCTTATGTCCTGCGCGGCCCTTGAAGTTCCGGGTTCCGGTGCTGATTAAATTCTCTCCTTCTCCGATCACGCCCTGACAGCTTCCCCAGCAGACACTGCAGTTGGGGTTCATGACAATCGCTCCGGCCTCCATAAAGGTCTGAAGAATGCCTTCCTTTAATGCTTCCTGATAGACAGCCTGGCTTGCCGGAACAACAAGGAACCGTACAAGTGGATGAACCTTTCTGCCTTTCATAAGGGCGGCGCCCACGCGGAGATCTTCTATGCGCCCGTTGTTGCAGGAGCCTAAGAATGCCTCGTCAATTTTGATTCCGGCAGCCTCCTTTGCAGGGCATACATTGTCTACAAAATGCGGCTTTGCGACAATTGGGGCAACGGAGCCAAGATCAATCTCATAGGAGGCGGCAAAGACGGCGTCTGAGTCGCTTGTAAAGCATGCCTTTGGCTCTCTGCCGTGTGCCTTCAGATATTCCAGCGCCGTATCGTCCACTTCCATCAGAGCCGTCTTGGCTCCGGCCTCCACGCAGAGGTTGCAGATGGCGATACGATCGCTCATGTTCAGTGCTTTCAGGCCTTCGCCTGCAAATTCCATCGCCTTGTAGTTGGCGCCGTTGGCGCCGATCTGTCCGATAATTGTCAGGATAAGGTCCCGGGCATAGACGCCCTCCGGCAGTTTTCCCGTCAGGTTGAACCGAAGAGTTTCCGGAACAAGAACCCATGATTTCCCGGTGACCATGGCATACAGATAATCTGTACAGCCCACGCCCGTGCCGAAGGCTCCAAGGGCGCCGTATGCACAGGTATGACTGTCCGCGCCGAAGATAAGCTCTCCCGGACGGACATGGTTTTCCATCATAATCTGGTGGCATACGCCCTTTCCTTCATAAAAGGTGATGCCGTGTTCTTTGGCAAAATCGCGCATTTTTTTCTGGGAGGCAGCAGTTTTTGGGCTGTCCGCAGGCACGTTGTGGTCCACCACCCATACAAGTCTGTCTGCATCTGCGATATGAGGGTTCTTTAACCGGCTGTTGTACATATCAATGGTCAGATGAGTCGTTCCGTCGTTGCTTAAAAGCCGGTCCACCTCAACCGTATGAATATCGCCGGCTTTTACCGTATCCACACCCGCTGCCCGGGCGATAATCTTTTCAGCAATTGTCATTCCCATATTATGCGTCCTCCCTGTTCAGTGATGCGATCAGCCCGCCCTGGTCTAAGATGCTCTGCATGTAGGGCGGAAGCTTGGTACAGATGAATTCCCGGCCGTTTGCCTTTACGATGCCGTCGGTCAGGGACAGTTCCATCTCATCCCCGCCGGATATATGGTCATAAAGGTCTTTACAGACAATGACCGGAAGTCCGATATTAATTGCGTTCCGGTAGAAAATACGCGCAAAGGATTTTGCAATGACAGCCTGAATACCCAGAGCTTTTAAAACGCCGGGAGCCTGCTCCCTTGAGGAGCCGCATCCGAAATTTTCAGCGGCCACTACAAAATCCCCGGGCTTTACCTTTGACGCGAAATCCGGATCAAGGGATTCAAAGGCATGCTCCTTCATTTCATCGATGGTGGGGAAAAGCAGATATTGGGATGCGATAATCTGGTCGGTATCCACATCTGTATGAAACTTAAATATGTTTCCCATAAAAATATCCTCCTTAAATG
>VSNE01000090.1 GCA_009774155.1 Lachnospiraceae bacterium | reverse complement strand
GAGTATAATTTTACCTTTGTTAATAGTATTTTCCTTTAAAAAAGACTTGTATTGCAGGTTTTTATGTAAACAAGGTTTCCGTTTCCACAATTATAGCAGAAGCTTGTCAGTGCATCAAATTGATTTTGGGTAAACAATAAACACACTATCACTCAGGCCTGCGTTTATTGACTTCTTTTTCCTCCTGTGCTAAGCTTGTAGAAACCGCTTTTTATGCGGAAAATGAGAGAAACAGAGGTGGAATGAATGGACAGAAAAAAATTCTATATGACCACTGCCATTGCTTATACATCCGGAAAACCGCACATCGGCAATACGTATGAAATCGTTTTGGCGGACAGCATTGCCCGCTACAAAAGATTTCAGGGCTATGATGTTTTTTTCCAGACCGGAACCGATGAGCATGGTCAGAAGGTTGAGCTGAAGGCGGCCGAGATCGGCGTTACTCCAAAGGAATTTGTGGATGATGTGGCAGGACAGATCAAAGAAATCTGGGATCTGATGAATACCTCTTACGACAAATTCATCCGTACCACGGATAAGGAACACGAAGAACAGGTACAGAAAATTTTTAAATATATGTATGACAAGGGAGATATTTACAAAGGGCACTATGAGGGCATGTACTGTACTCCGTGTGAATCCTTTTTTACCGAATCTCAGCTTGTGGACGGCAAATGTCCGGACTGCGGCCGGGAGGTTCAGCCTGCCAGAGAGGAAGCATATTTTTTCAAAATGAGTAAATATGCGGATCGGCTCATTGAGCATATTAATACCCATCCGGAATTTATACAGCCCGTATCCCGCAAAAACGAGATGATGAACAATTTCCTTCTTCCGGGTCTTCAGGATCTGTGCGTATCCAGAACCTCTTTTAAATGGGGCATCCCTGTTACCTTTGATCCGGATCATGTAACTTATGTATGGCTGGATGCACTGACCAACTACATTACCGGCATCGGCTATGAATGTAACGGCGACAGCAGCGAGCTGTTCAAGAAAAACTGGCCCGCAGACCTGCATCTGATTGGAAAGGATATTATCCGCTTCCATACCATTTACTGGCCGATTTTCCTTATGTCCCTGGATCTTCCTCTTCCAAAACAGATCTTCGGCCATCCATGGCTTTTACAGGGCGACGGAAAAATGAGCAAATCTAAAGGAAACGTGCTCTATGCGGACGAGCTGGCTGATTTCTTCGGCGTGGATGCGGTGCGTTACTTCGTGCTGCACGAAATGCCCTTTGAAAATGACGGAGTGATCACATGGGAGCTGATGGTAGAACGTCTTAATTCCGAGCTTGCCAACACCCTCGGCAATCTGGTAAACCGTACTATCTCCATGTCCAACAAATATTTCGGCGGAATTGTTACAAACACCAGCGCAGAAGAAGAAGTGGACAAGGATCTGAAGGCCGTCGTTCTCGGCACTCTTCAGAAAGCCAATGAAAAAATGGATCAGCTTCGTGTGGCGGATGCCATTACTGAGATCTTTGCCCTGTTTAAACGCTGTAATAAATATATCGACGAGACTATGCCGTGGGCGCTGGCAAGAGAGCTGTCCAAAAAAGACCGTCTGGCGACCGTCCTTTACAATCTGGTAGAAAGTATATGCTACGGCGCAGCCCTGCTTGAACCGTTCATGCCTTCCACAGCCAAAAAGATTCTGAAACAACTGAATGCCCGAAGCCGCACCATTGACGAAATGAATACCTTTGGCCTCTATGAGTCCGGAACCAGGGTAACCGAAAACCCGGAGATCCTTTTCGCGCGTCTGGATATTAAAGAGGTACTGGCAAGGGTGGAGGAGAAAAAAGCCGCCCAGACTCAGAAAGAACCTGTGATAGATATGGAACCAAAGGAAAATATATCCTATGATGATTTCAGCAGGCTGCAGTTCCAGATTGGGGAAATTCTTTCCTGTGAGGCAGTTCCGAAGGCGGACAGACTCCTCTGTTCTCAGGTGAAAATCGGAAGTCAGGTGCGCCAGATTGTATCCGGTATCCGCAGCTCCTATACTCCCGAGGAGATGGTCGGCAAAAAGGTTATGGTTTTAGTGAATCTGGAGCCGAGAAAAATCCGCGGACTCATATCCGAAGGAATGCTGCTCTGTGCGGAGGATGAGCATGGAACCTTATCCTTGATGACTCCGGAAAAACAGATGCCCCCAGGCGCCGGCATCTGTTGAAAAGGAAACAGATACGAAGATAAAGCTGCCGCAGAATTTCTGTATTCTGCGGCAGTTTCATACGGTCACATCTTAAAGATTCCAGTAATACTCATTCAAATTTCCTCATATACTTTTCTGACCTGAAAGCTTCAGAAAGGTATTCGTTCATGCGTAAATATTTTATTCCGGGAAGCATTCTGATGGCAGGCTGCTCCCTGTTTCTGCTATTCTTTTTTACCGTTTGCCAGCACTCCTTCAGTGATTTCGCAATGGAGCTTTTTTGTCATGAGCTATCCGGAAATACCATTAACCTCCACTACACTCTGACAGATCCTGAAGCCCTCGGAATCGAAGAAGCCCTTCCTTCCTTCGGAGGCTTCAACAAGGCTGCAGTAGAAAAGGAGGTCTCCTATCTGAAAAATTGTCAGAAACAGCTTACCCATTATCTGAACAGAGAATTAAAGGAGGAAGAGCTTCTGACGGCAGAGGTTCTGGACTGGTGGCTGACAGGACAAATCAGCTCCGAACAGTTTTACTATTATCAGGAACCTCTGGGCCCTACGCTTGGCATCCAGGCACAGCTTCCGGTGCTCTTAGCTGAATTTCCGTTCCGGAGCCGGGAAGATATTGATACCTATCTGAAGCTTCTCACCACACTGCCTGCATATTTTGATGAAATTGCTGCTTTTGAAAAGGAAAAATCCGAACAGGGCCTTTTTATGAATGATGAAATTCTGGATAAGATCCTGGCTCAGTGCCATTCTCTTTTTCCCATCAACAAAACTCATTTCCTTGTTACCACCTTTGGGGAACGGCTGGAAGACTGTGAATTTTTGGATTCTGACCAAAAAATTTCCTATGAAGTACAAAATCTACGGATTCTGAACCGGGATGTAACAACCGCCTATAAAAATCTGTGCCGATCCATTGAAGCGCTTCGGGGAACCGGAATCAACAAATACGGACTCTATCATACCCCGAAGGGCATTGAATATTATGAATCCCTGCTTCGCTACAACATCGGGACAGACCTGGGCATGGCGGAGATCCATAAGCTTCTGGAGGAACAGATGGAAAGTGATTATGAAACCATTTTGTATGCGGTTCACCAGAATACGGATATTCTTCATATAGATAAGGATATCCCCTCCCGTCAGAAGCCGTCAGATATTCTTGCAAAACTTCAAAAGCAGATTCAGACAGACTTTCCCGCTCCCCAGGATGTTTCCTGGCAGGTAAAGGAGGTGCCGGATTCCCTGACGCAGTTTTTAAGTCCTGCATTCTATATGACTCCTGCCATTGATGCCAGGGAAGAGAACACTATCTATATCAATCCTTCCTATCAGCCCAACCGTACCGAGTTGGTCACAACGCTGGCGCATGAAGGATATCCCGGTCATTTATATCAAAATTCCTTTGAAAATAAAGGCGCTTATCATCCGCTTCGGAACCTGTTCTACATTGGAGGCTATACAGAGGGCTGGGGCATGTACAGCGAATTTTATGCCTATGATTTTCTGGGACTTTCTGATCTGGAAGCAGATTTCCTTCAGGCCATGTCGTCTTTAAATTATGCCATCTGTGCCAGTCTGGATCTGGCAATCCACGGCGAGGGCTGGACAGAGGAGAACTGTCTTGCCTATCTGTCCTCCTTTGGCATCACCAACGCGGAACAGACTCATGAACTATATTTAAATATTCTGGAGGAGCCGTCCAATTACCTCAAATACTACCTGGGCTATCTGGAAATCTGCAGATTAAAGGAGAGCGCTCTCGCGCTCTCCTCCAGCCTCACACTCTATGATTTCCACAAATGGTTTCTGGAAATGGGACCCGCACCTTTCCCGATCCTGAAAAAGCATTTAGATGCCCTTGAAGTATCCTCTCACCTTCTCCAGCGCACGCACCAGAATATCCATCTCCTCGCCGTCAAACCCGTCCATAACGGTCTGAACCATTTTCCTGTGGAACCCTGCGTGCTTCTCATAGGCTGCAACTCCCTTCCCCGTAAGGGAGAGGAGCACCACCCGCTTGTCCTCTGCGCTGCGGACGCGGGATACATATCCCTTTTTTACCAGGTTGTTAATGGCGGTGGTTAGTGTTCCCACAGTAACCGACATGGCCTTTGCAACGGTAGACATATTTCTGGGCTCCCGAATGCCGATTGCGTCAATAATATGCATATCATTGATGGAGATTTCTTTAAAGCTTCCGGTAATCAGCGCCTTATGCTCCATATCCAGAATTTCATTAAAAAGCATTACCAGCAGATTATTCAAAAGCTCTTCCCGGTTCACGTCCTTACTTACCTCCGCACATCATATATCCGGACAGCGTTTAATTAACCGAATACATGGAAAACTGTCCGCCGACACAAATCAGCGGACAATTCTCCCTGAATCGAATTCTGTCCATTACGGACAGTATATCATATTTAAAGCAGGTTCGCAACGGCGGGCTTTCTATGAAGCAGACAGTATCTTATCCAGCTCCTTCACTTCCCCGGTCTTCACTACCTCCACATTTTCCGGCGCGGATACCAAAACGGCTGTGGTCACATCATAGCGGCTGCCCTGATAGCCTCCAGATCAAATTCCAGAAGCTTATCCCCGGCTTTTACTTTATCTCCTGTTTCCTTCAGCGCACGAAAATACTTTCCATTCAGCTCTACAGTGTTAATGCCCACATGAATCAGTATTTCCACACCATCATTGCTCAAAAGCCCGATTGCGTGCTTCGTATCAAAAAACATGGCGATCTCCCCGTCAAACGGGGCAACTACCTGGCCCTTTACCGGAACAATACCCACACCGCTTCCAAGCGCGCCTGAAGCAAAGGTTTCATCCTTAATCTCTGTATAAGGAATTGCAGTTCCCTCAAGAGGCGCATAGACCCCTCCTGCTTCTGTCTCAATCACCGGCAAAGTCCCTGCCTCTTTTGTCTCCGCTTTTTTCGTCTCCTCAACCGGGTCCTTGTAACCAAAAACCCAGGTCAGTGCAAACGCCGCACCTGCGGAAATCAGGAACATAATAATATAGTTTATCGGATCATGCAGGCAGAGCAGAAGTCCGAAAATACCGGTCACGCCCGTGCCGCTTGCGCCAAGCCCTACAATGGAAGCATACAGAGCGCCGGCTGCGCCGCCCACTGCGCCGCAGATAAACGGTTTAAAAAATCTTAGGTTCACGCCAAAGATAGCCGGCTCTGTGATACCCATAAAGCAGGACATCGCTGACGGGATTGCCATAGACTTAATTTTCTGGTTCCTGGATTTTAAGGCAACTGCCAGAGTCGCCGCGCCCTGTGCAATATTGGCGGCGGATGCCAGCGGCAACCAGTAGGTCACGCCATAAAGCCCAAGCTGTCCCACATCGATCACGGTATACATATGATGAACGCCTGCCACAACGGTTACAGAATACAGACCGCCCATAATAAAGCTTCCGATTCCCAGAGGCAGCGCAATTAACTGCTGTACGCCGCCGATGATCCCATTCTCAATCGTTACAAATACAGGTCCGATGACGGAATAAGTCAGATAGCCGGTTGCAAATACGCTGACTAACGGAGTTACAAACAGATCGAACATAGCCGGTATGATCTTATGTAGTCTCTTTTCAATGGCACACATTACAAATACGGCAATAATGACCGGAATCACATGTCCCTGATAGCCTACCATGTCAACTTCATACAGCCCGAACCATACGCTCTGCGTCCTCTGTACTCCCTGGGAGGCAACCGTCCAGGCATTCTGCAGATCCGGATGGATCATCAGCATACCGATAACCGCTCCTAAATACGGATTGCCGCCGAATACTTTAGCCGCACTGTATGCAATCAGGATCGGCAGGAACACATATGCCGTGTTGGCAAACAGGTTCGCAAATACAAAGATGGAGCCTGATGTGTCAATATTCAGGAATCCATTGTTGACGCAGAAGTTCAAAGCCTCCATAATACCCATCAGAAAACCGCTGGCAACAATAGCCGGAATAATCGGAACAAAAATATCGCCCAGCGTCTTGATTGCCTTTTTGTAAAACGGCTGTTTTGCCGCCGCCGCCGCTTTTGCCTCCTCCTTGCTGGCTGCGGACAGGCCGGAAACTGCCAGAAATTCATCATATACTTTGTTGACTGTTCCGGTTCCAAGAATAATCTGAAGCTGTCCGGAGGCGCTGAATACTCCCTTTACTCCGTCAATCTCTTCCACTGCTTTTGCATCGCACTTGGCATTGTCCGCAAGCACCAGACGAAGTCTGGTCGCGCAATGAGCCGCAGATACAAGGTTTTCTTTTCTGCCTACTTTTTCGTAGATCTCTTCCGCCACTTTTCTGTAGTCCATAATCATTCTCCTTTTTTTGTTTTATTATTACGGGACTTTACGCCGCGTAGTTTTTGATTCTTCTTTATTCATGATAACGACAGCTTCCGCAGATTTTACTGCCTTTTACGTTTGCCGTATACTGATCCTTCTCCGGATAAAAACGGGTGGAAAGTACATCTGCTCCTCCGTTTAAGAACACCTCCACACAGGAAATATCTACCACAATTCTCATATCCTTCAGATACGGAATTTTTCTTCCCCTGAAGGTTCTTCCCGCCCCCAGGGAGGTATTCAGAAACTCCATCCGGAAGAGCTTTTTATCCTCTTCATAACAAAGCTCCAGACCATCGGCGAGTATGACCTTTACATCTCCTCCGTCCGAATGGATATCCAGCTCACAGCAGGAAGCTATGTCCGCATGGTAGCCGCCTGTAAAACAAATCTCCCGGTTCCACCAGGCGTAAAGCTCTCTCACCGGGTTCTGGCAGAGTATACCGTCCTGGACCGACAACTCCCTTGGGAGCGTCAGTACATTCTGCCAGCCGTCCGCAATCGTTTTATTTGTATATTGATCCTGCACCTCCGCCATTCCCATCCAGCCTATCAGAATTCTTCTTCCGTCATCCGCCGAAAAGGTCTGCGGCGCATAAAAATCAAAGCCTCCATCCAGCTCCCGGAATTCTCCGATTTCTGCATTTGTCCGGAAATCCCCTTTCAAAAAGCAGGTTCCGCTCTGATATTTATTTGCATACCGGAATCCGTCCGGCTCAAGCCCCTGGGGGGAGATAAAAAGAACCGTATTTCCATCCACCTCACACAAATCCGGACATTCCCACATATATCCAAACGGCTGCCTGGACTGAAGCCTTCCTGTATACGTCCAGTTTCTTTTATCCTCTGATGAAAACACAAGCACTACGCCCTTGTTCTCCTTTGTCCTTGCTCCCTGCAGCATATAATAAATATTGTCCTGCTTCCATACCTTCGGATCGCGGACATGCTTCGTCACATCCTCCGGATAGTCTGCATTAGTCATCAGAAGCTCCTTGCTGCCAAAATGAATCCCATCCGTGCTCACCGCCAATACGGTACCGGACTGTCTTCCTTCATTTACATAATCGTAATTCCCCTGCTGCTTCACATTTCCGGTATAGAACACATACATGGTATCATCCTCCACTATCGCAGAGCCTGAATAAACGCCATGACAGTCATACGGCTGATCCGGACAAAGGGATATTCCTTCAAATTTCCAGTGAAGCAAATCCTTACTGGTACAGTGCCCCCAGAACTTTAATCCGCCCTCCGGGTGAAACGGAGACATCTGATAAAATGCATGATACACCCCCTTATACTGGCATAATCCATTCGGATCATTCAGCCACCCAACCGGCGGCGCAATATGAAGCGTCGGCCTCCACATATCTTCGCCGCTGCTGTCCTCTTTTCTCTTCAGCTCTTCCCTGAGCAATTTCTTCCATGCGTTGTAAAGAGCATTCATAATATCTTCTCTCCTTTTTTTATTCTGCATATTTCTCTGTGTTGTGAATACGTATTCACATGACCCCATATAAAAGAACAATACATACTATATTGTTCTCTCTTCCTATTTATTTCCTGAAAGGCACGGAACTATTTCTGCTGACCAATTTTGCTTTCAACGGACAGTCCATCACCTGCAGATCCTCCGAATGTTCAATTTTATACAAAAGTCTTTTCATAGCCAGCGTAGCCATCTCTTCATTTGGCTGGGACACACTGGACAGTTTTGGATACAGGTGCTCGCATATATAGATATTATCAAATCCGACAATTCCCGCCTGTTCCGGAATACGGATTCCCATCTGATGCAGGATTCCCATCATCTGAACTGCCCGTCTGTCATTATATGCAAAGATCCCGGTTTTTTCCCTCTTTTTGCTGAAATACTCTGCCATGGCTTCTCTCACCACAGTCTCTTCTTTGCTGGCTACTACGGTCACATGCTGCTGAAAATCCCTGTCTCTCTCTGCCAGAGCAGATACAAAGCCCTGATACTTGATATCCTCAGATCTGCCAAAAAAGATATATTCTCTATACCCTTGCTCATACAGATGCCTTCCTACCTGTGCGCCGGCCTCGTCATGGGCCACATACACCGAATCCATACCTGCAACCTTTCTTGTGATAACAACCGTCGGAATATCAAGCTTCTTTATCATGCCTCTCCAATGGGCGGAATCCTCATCCACAGGCACGGCTATCAGGCCGTCCACCCGGTAACGCCTTACTACATCCAGGCACTCTTTTTCATGTTCTTTGTTATAATTGGAATTAAACAGAATTAAACTGTATCCTTCCCTGCGTGCTTCCTGCTCCAGATATTTTACCAAATCTGCAAAAAATGCATTGGAGATATCTGTCAGAACGACTCCTATCAGATGAGTTCTGCTTCCCACCAGACTCTGTGCAATGACATTCGGCTGAAAATCATATTCCCTGGCGCATGCTAGAACCCGCTCCCGGATCTCAGGATTCACTGCTTTGTTTCCATTCAGCACACGGGAGACTGTCGGCTGAGAAACTCCGGTCAGCCTTGCAATTTCTGTCATTGTAATCATATCTGCCTCCGCTTGTGAATACGTATTCACATCTTTTTCTTATATTAACATATGTATATGTACTCGTC
>VSNE01000009.1 GCA_009774155.1 Lachnospiraceae bacterium | reverse complement strand
CATGGAGACATTGGTGACGCTTATATAATACAGAGGCGGGAAGGAAGTGGTGAGGCTTGGCAGAAAGCAACGGGCAGGAAAAAACCGAGCAGCCAACCAGTAAAAGGCGAAGAGAGGCCAGAGAAAAAGGAAATGTATTCACAAGCAAGGATATTGCTACAGTGGCAGTTCTTTTAGGGGTTTTCTGGGTCGCGCGTATTATGATGCCTTATATTTATAATACAGTTCGCACTTATATGGTCTGGGTGCTGAGCAGGGTAGGAGATATCGACAGCTCTCCGCTATCCTTCAGCCTTTTTGCAGCTACGGTTTTCTCCCTCTTAAAGTGTGCCCTTCCCCTGCTGCTTATAGCAATGCTTGGGGGTATTATTTCCAATGGAATACAGACGCGCTTTAATGTATCCTTTCAGGTAATCAGGCCCAAATTCAGCAAGCTTAATCCTATATCGGGGATAAAAAATATGTTTTCCCTGAAAAAGGTGGTGGAGCTGGTAAAAAACCTGATTAAAATCAGTATTCTTCTGGCTCTTTTATATAATATAATAATGGATGATCTAGTGCCGATTTCCAGGACCATTAATATGGATCTTCTTAATTCTTCCGTCTATATGCTGAATATGATATTCAGTCTGGTTATAAAGGTCTGTATGGCATTTACGGTAGTTGCCTTTTTTGACTATCTGTATCAAAGATGGGATTATGAGAAGAATCTTAAGATGACCAAGCAGGAAGTAAAGGACGAATATAAGCAGACAGAGGGAAATCCCGAGATTAAAGGACGTATCCGCAGGCTCCAGAGAGAAATGGCCATGAGCCGTATGATGCAGAAGGTGCCCCAGGCGGATGTGATTGTCCGAAACCCCACCCATTTTGCTGTAGCGCTTAAATATGATCCGAATAAAAATTCAGCTCCGATTGTACTTGCCAAGGGGCAGGATGAGCTGGCCCTGCGGATTATAAAGGTGGGAGAGGAAAACGGTATATTTATTATAGAGAACAGACCCCTTGCCAGAGCACTGTATGCTTCCTGCAAGCTGGATCAGGAGATACCTGCCGAGTTCTACGGAGCAGTGGCGGAGATCCTGGTTTACATTTATAAGGCAAGCCACAGGGAAGATATGTTCAGATAAATTGAAACAGATGGAGTAACAGGATGAAAAAAATATTAAGCTATTCGGTGGTACTGTTTGTACTTACGATTGTATTGCTGCTGATCATACCGCTGCCTGCGGCGCTGGTGGACGTGGCAATTATATTGAATATGTCCATATCCATGATGGTACTGGTAATCACCATGACGATCAGGGAGCCTCTGGAGTTTTCTATTTTTCCCTCCATGCTTTTGATTACCACACTTTTCAGACTCGGAATCAACGTGTCCACCACCAGGAACATCCTGACTAACGGAGGATCTTCAGGACAGGTTATTCAGGCATTTGGAGATTTTGTTCTGCGGGGAAATGTAGTAGTCGGAATCATTATTTTCCTGATTATCCTGTTGATGCAGTTTCTTGTCATCACGAAGGGCGCGGAGCGTGTGGCTGAGGTTGCCGCCAGGTTTAATCTGGATGCTATGCCCGGTAAGCAGATGGCTATTGACGCGGACTTAAGCTCAGGTCTTATCAATGAACAGCAGGCCAAAATACGAAGAGAGAAGATACAAAGAGAGGCAGATTTCTACGGCTCTATGGATGGTGCCACAAAGATTGTCAAGGGTGATTCTGTCATGTCCCTGATTACCACGGGCATTAACCTGATTGGCGGCTGTATTATCGGAATGGTTCAGTCAAGCGGTACTCTCAGCGAGGTTATGACTACCTATTCCATCGCGACAGTAGGCGACGGCCTGGTAGGCCAGATACCATCCCTTCTGATTTCGACAGCCACAGGTATGATTGTCACCAGGGCAGTTGCAGAAGGAAGCCTGAATGATGATGTCTCCAAACAGTTCCTTGCCCAGCCGAATGCAATCATGATGAGCGGCGTTGCGGTGGCAGTCATGGCAGTCATACCGGGAATGCCGATTCTTCAGATGGCGGTTGTTTCAGTAGGGCTCGTATCCGGCGGATACTATCTGAGCAGAAGGATACAGGAGGAGCCCGCACAGGCAACGGCCGGTCTTTATCAGGAGGATGCTTCGGAGGAAGCAGGCGGCAGGCAGGAGGAGGCCGCTCCCAAGCCTGTTACAGAGGAAGAATACTACAAGGATGTCAATAATGTTTACACGCTCTTAACCGTGGAGCCCGTGGAGATGGAATTCGGCTACAGTCTGATCCCCCTTGCGGATGAGTCGGTTGGAGGAAGACTTATCAGCCGAATCGTGATTTTCCGCAGACAGTATGCCCAGGATATGGGATTTGTAATACCTTCCATTCGTCTTCGGGACAGTTCGGGCTTGAGCATTAACCAGTATTGTATTAAAATAAAGGGAGAAGAGGTTGCGAAGGGAGAGATCCTGATTGACTACCTTCTGGCATTGGAGCCGGAGAATCTGGAAAGGGAGGTAGACGGTATTGAAACGATAGAGCCGGCCTATGGTATCCCCAGCCGGTGGATTCGGCCGGAGGACAGAGAGCGGGCAGAGCTGTACGGCTATACCGTAATTGATCCGCTGTCAGTTATGGTTACTCACCTTTCGGAGGTAATTAAACAGCACGCATATGAGCTGATAACGAGACAGGAGGTTGTGCGTCTAGTTGAAAATGTAAAAAAGACAGCCCCGGAGCTGGTGGAGGAGGCGTTTCCACAGCTTATATCCTACAGTCTGTTTCAGCGTATCCTTACAAACCTTTTAAAGGAAGGGGTGCCTATCAAGGATCTGGAAACAATTATAGAAGCTATGATAGAGTACATTACGGAAACCGGGCTTCCTCTTAAAGACATTGACGGTATTATAGAGCGGATCAGAACCAGTCTGAAGCGCACGATTACCCGTATGTACTGCGAAGACGGCAGCATGAAAGTCATTACGCTGGATTCCGATCTGGAGCGTACCATGGTCGGGTCTCTGGCGAAGGGAGAGAGCGGCTACTATCTGGCTTTGAATCCGGAAATTCTTCAAAGTATGATACGGCAGTTATCAGAGCAGATTAAAAAGTTTAATGATCTTTCCCAAAGCCCTGTTATTTTGACATCTCAGATTATGAGAGTACATTTTTACCGTTTAATTGATCAGTTTTACCCCAAGGTACGGGTTTTGGCTTTTAATGAAGTTGCAAATAACGTCCAGATACAGTCAATCGGCAGTCTGCGGCTGGAGACGGCAGGCGGAAAAGATGCGGAGTAAAGGATGATAAGGCATGCAGCAGGTGGATGAATTGAAGGAAAAGACAAATGAAGAATTATTTGCACAGTACCAGATAGAAAAGTCTCCTGAGATTAAACAGGAGCTGACTATGAGGTATGTGTATATCGTCAGAGCCATTGCCCTTCAGATGCATAATCTCTATTCCAGCACCATGCAGATGGAAGATATTGTCAATGAAGGAGTTATTGCCATTATGAAGGGGATTGATCGGTATGATCCGGAAAAGGACAATAAGTTTGAAACCTTTATTTCCAGGCGCATACGGGGAATGGTTATCGATCTGGTACGGAAAAACAACTGGATGCCCAGAGATTACCACAGGCAGAACAAGTCCATTGAGAATGCGAGGATACATCTTACGGAGGTGCTGAAACATCCGCCGACGGATGAGGAGATTGCAGACTATTTGCAGATGGATGTCAAAAAATGCCAGAAAATTCAGAGAATGGGCACTATGGTGAATGTGCTGTCGCTGGATATGGTCATGAGCGACAATGAGGAGAGACAGCCTGTCCAGGTTCCCAGCACAGATATTGCGTCCCAGCCGGAAAGCGCTTTTCTGCGCGAGGAGGCTCTGAGAACTCTTACCGACGCGATTAACAGCCTGAAGGAAAAGGAAAAACTTGTGATTTCACTGTATTATGTGGAAGAGCTTAATATGAGTCAGATTGCTCAGGTGATGGAGGTCAGCGAGCCGCGGATCTCTCAGATTCACGGCACGGCTGTCCACAAACTGAAGGCTTATATGAATACACATTTTTAGGATAGAAAAGGAGGAGATAATCATGTATCAGGGATATTATAATCTCGTATCCGGCATGCTGACCCAAAACCGGAATCTGAACGTAATCAGCAACAATATGGTTAATGTGCAGACACCGGGTTATAAACACGACACTATGGTCAGCAGCACATTTGATGAAGAGATGCTTTACCGCACCGGAAGGCACAATAAGGGCAATAAAACCCCTCTTGCCACGACTTCCAAAATTAAGACAGCTTCCAGCACCTATGTGAATTATGAACAAGGGAGCTATCAGCAGACCCAGGGCATCTATGATTTCGCCATCGGAGGAAAGGGGTTTTTCTGCATTCAGACCCAGGATGGAGAGCGGTATACGAGAAACGGCTCCTTTTCTGTGGACGAGGAAGGATATCTGACGCTGAATAATCTGGGAAGAGTGCTTTCCGCAGATAATCAGCCGATTCAGATATTAGATGAGAATTTCTTTGTGGACAGCAGAGGCAACATCGTCTCCGAGACAGGCGAGTTTGGAACTCTGAAGGTGGCGGATTTTGCCGATTATGAACAGCTTCATAAGGAAGACAACGGACTGTTTTCAACGGCTCAGCCGCAGATTCAGCCGGAAGGGGAGGAACAGCCCGTCATTGTGTGGAAGGCGCTGGAGCAGTCAAATGTGAATATGATACAGGAGATGACCTCTATGATGTCTTCCCAGAGAGCGCTTCAGAGCGCTGCCCAGCTTCTTAAAATGTACGATCAGATTATGAGCAAATCGGCCACCGATGTGGGAAGGATGTAAGGAGGAGTATAAATTATGGAAATGTCATTTTATGTGGGAGCCATAGGCGCTTTCAACTGTACAGAAAAGCTCAGCGTTGTTTCCAACAACCTGGCAAACTTTAACAACACCGGTTTTAAGCCCAAGACAGCCGTGTTCTCGGATCTGATTAATTATAATCTGAATGATTCGCCGGATGCCGTTACGGAGCTGCAGGCAGGGGCGGGGATGAGGGTTGCAAGAACCTATACCACCTTTGACGTATCCGGCGCGACGCAGACGGGAAGCCAGCTTGACTACGCGATTCTGCAGCCTAATGCATTTTTTATGGTTCAGGACCCGGAAACGGATGAAATCACATATACCCGCGACGGCCATTTCCACCGTGCAGACATGGGAGGTAATTTCTATCTTATGACAGACGGAGGAAAGTATGTGCTGGATGAAAACCAGCAGCCGATTGTTCTGGGAGAAAATGAGGAGGAAACGGAGCCGGGTCTTTATACATTTACCAATCCCAGCAGGCTTCTGAGCGTGGGAAACAATGAGTATGTACCTTCCGACGAGGGTGCGGAGGCAATCGCTGTGGAGCAGCCGTCCCTGATGAAGGGAGCGCTGGAAAGCTCCGGCACGGATATGGCGGAGGAATTCAGCCGTCTGATTGAATGCCAGCGTGCATTTTCCTATGCGCTGAAGATGGTACAGACATCAGATGAGGTTACAAGTACCATCAACTCCCTGAGAGGGTGATGAGGTTAGAGAAGGAGTAAAACTATGACAATCAGAAGTTATGATGATATGAATCTTCAGGAGTTGGACGTAATGAAGGAGATTGGAAGTATCGGCACCAGTCATGCGGCCACATCTCTTTCAAAGATGCTTCAGAAGGAAATCCGCATCACAATTCCTCAGGTTTCGATTCTTGGCTATGAGGAAGCGGTGGATCGAATCGGGGATATGGAGCAGATAGTGGCGGCCACTCTTGTAAAAATGTCAGGGGATGTGGGTGGACTGATGCTTTTCCTCTTTAATCTTGATTTTGCGAATACGGTTCTGGAAAAGATGATCGGGGAAAGCTATTCAGGCTTTGAGACTATGGATGAGCTGGCTAATTCGGCTCTGACCGAGATAGGCAATATTATTATCTGTTCCTATATTAATGCTTTTTCCCAGCTTGTAAATGTGGATATCGAGCTGTCGGTGCCCAGCGCTACGATTAATATGCTGGGAGGGATTTTGACAGTGCCCATTGCCGAGTATGGATATGAGACCGATAAGCTGATGTACTGCAACGCGGATTTTGTTATGGATGGGAAAAATTTATCGGACTGGCTGCTGATGCTTCCGGATATCCGATCTCTTAATGAAATTCTGACGAAATTAGGAGTTTCATAAAGATGGGAAAAGAATTAAAAGTAGGAATAGGAGATATGAAGCTTTCCAGGGGAGACGGGACGATCATTACTTATGCTCTTGGCTCCTGTATCGGGATATCCTTTTATGATCCGGTTATTCATCTGGGAGCCCTGCTGCATATTATGCTTCCGGCAAGGTTTAATGCTACAGATCCCAATGTATTTAAGTATGCGGACTCGGGAATCCGCGAAACTTTGCGTAAGCTGTCCGCCTTTGGAATGGTGAAATCCAGAATGGTAGTCAAAATAGCAGGCGGGGCGAAAATGTTTGAAATCAGCGGAAACTCGGATTTCGGAAATATTGGTCAGCGGAATACTGAGAGTGTAAAAAAAGTGCTCAGAGAGGAAGGAATGCGCATTTCCGGAGAGGATACGGGCGGTTCCTATGCAAGGACGATGGTGCTGAATCTGGTGACAGGGGATGTAGTCATCAGGACATTTGGAAAAGCTGAAAAACACTTATAGGGAAAGGAGTTCATCATGGAGAGAGGGAAAAACAAGAATAAAGAGGGGATTCTGCTGGAATCCGGAACCAATGAGATTGAGGTCATGAAATTCCGCGTACTGGGAGAATATTACGGAATCAATGTGGCGAAGGTACAGGAAATTATCATGAGCGATAAAGTAAAGCCTATGCCCCATGCCCACCCTGCAGTGGAAGGGATCTTCAAACCGAGAGATACCCTGATCACGGTGATTAACCTGGCTTACTATCTGTCAGGAAGCTCTGTTGAAAATCAGCCGAGAGATTTGTTTATTGTGACGAATTTCAACAAGATGACAATAGCCTTCCGCGTACAGAGCATTGAAGGAATCAGCCGTATATCCTGGAAGGATATTCAGAAGCCGGATAAGACAATTGCCAACGGAGAGGAAGGCGTGGCAACGGGAATTGCCCAGTGTGAGAACAGACTGGTAACCATTCTGGATTTTGAGAAGATTGTGGCGGAAATCGCTCCTGAGACAACGATTCAGATTTCGGAGATTGAGGATCTGGGCGACAGACCTCTTTGCGAGTGCCCGATTGTAATTGCGGAGGATTCGATTCTGCTTCGCAAAATGATTGATGATTCTCTGGAGCGCGCCGGCTTTACGGATATCAAAAATTTCAATGACGGCCAGGAGGCATGGGATTATCTCTCCTCCATAAAAAATGATCCGGATCTTTATGATAAGGTGAATCTTGTAATTACTGATATTGAAATGCCGGAGATGGACGGACACCGCCTTACGAAGCTTATTAAAAGTGACGATAAGCTGAAAAAACTTCCTGTCGTCATCTTTTCATCCCTGATTGATGAACAGATGCGTAAAAAAGGAAAGGAGCTTGGCGCTAACGAGCAGCTTGCCAAGCCTGAAATCGGGCATTTGGTTATGATTCTGGACGAACTGCTGAAAAAATTTCAGGCAGATAAACCAAACATGTAATTTTCAGTTTTAGTAAATAATAAACTAAAGAAAAATCGGAGGTAACACTTTGGCAACGATCATCACTGTTTCAAATCAGAAGGGGGGAGTGGGAAAAACCACTACTTCTGCGGCATTAGCCACAGGAATTTCTTCATCTGGAATGCGTGTATTATGTATTGATCTGGACCCGCAGGGGAATCTGGGCTTCTGTCTGGGTCTGGAATCTGCTAATGGTCCTACGGTTCTGGACGCCCTGAAGGGGCAGATGCCCATACAGCAGGCTATCAGCAGGACTGATTATTGCGATATCCTGCCTTCTGATATCACTTTGAGCAGCAGCGGTCTGGAGCAGGTGATAACGGAACACAGGGAATATATATTAAGGGATACCATTGCTCCGGTAATGGCTGAGTATGACTATGTGGTTATTGATACGCCGCCTGCTCTTAATCTGCTGACCGTCAATGCCTATGCAGTATCCGATTTCCTGATTATTCCCATGGCCTCCGATATCCTGAGTCTGGTAGGTCTTTCACAGTTAAAGGATACGATTGAATCTGTCCGCAGTTCCCTGAATCCTAATTTAAACGTTATGGGGATTCTGCTGACCCGCTTTAACAGGCGCACTCTTTTGTCCAGGGATGTGCTGGAGATGGCGGAGCAGCTTGCGAAACAGATTAATACTGTAGTATTCAGCACGAAAATCAGGAGCGGGGTGGCCATCGCTGAAGCTCCTGCCCACGGAGAGAGCATCTTTGACTATAATCCTTCATCTCCGGCTGTAAAAGATTACCAGGAATTTATACATGAAATTGCACATATCATTCATCTGGAGGGGGTAAGAGAGAATGGCCAGAAAGACGAATAAGACTTCTCATGTGCTGAACCTTATCACAAACGGAAATCCGTCTGCGTCAGATTCTCCTGCTTCTGAAGGCGCTTCACCTGATGCCGGGCTGCCGCAGGAAGCCGCTTTGGAGCCTGCCGTTTCCGGCATATCCAGAGAAGCCGCTATGGCGCTGGGGGCCGCTTCCGAAGAGCATGCGGCGGCGCTCAGAGAAAATGCGGCGGCGCTCAGGGAAAATGCGGCGGCGCTGCATGAGGTATCGGTATCGGTAGGAAATGAAACGGACGGAATTTTGCCTGCGGAGAGCAAAGAAGTTCAGCCGGAAGAAGCTCAGCCGGAACAAGAGCCGGAGGAAAATGAGAGGGAATCTGCTTTACAGCAGAAGGAGGACCCTGCCGTTCCTTTGGAATCCGCCGGCCCGGCGCTTCAGGAGGAAGGAAGACGCCAGGAGCAGGAGGCGATTCCCGTTCCGACCTTTACCGGAGAAAAAAAGGTGATTGTGGTGGATGCCAGTGAGAGCGATAAACTCTCGGATGAGATCAGAGAACTGCTTGAGGAGCATGTGGAGCGGGAAGAAGCAGAGCGTGCCGCCGGGGCTGATAAAGCGGAGCCTGAAGGGCCGGAAGCAGAGCCGGAGCCTGAACCGTCTCCGGAACCGGAAGAGGCGGCCGAACCATCTATTCAGGAACAAGAGTCCGGGATTTCGCCGGAGGGTGAGACGATTTCCGAGACTGTCCCGGAAGAGGAGCCGGAGCCTGAATCCTCTCCGGAACCGGAAAAGGTTCCGAATCCTGAATCCTTCCGGGAACCGGAGAAGGCTCCGGAGTCTGAAAAAGCGCAGGAGCCGGAAGCTGCCGGTATACCTTCCGGGCCGGAGGCCGAAGGTGATGAGGAAGCAGAGCCGGAGCCTGAACCGAAGAAAAACTACCGTATTGTAAATGTGATGGAACGGATTATGGAACGGAAGAATCTGAAGGCAGATATGGAAAAATACGGGGTGTGCACCTGCAGCCGGTGCTGTGCTGACGTGCTGGCCTTCAGCCTTACGAATCTTCCGGCAAAGTATGTGGTAGTGGATGAGAATCCCGAGGCTCCGATTATCGGATTTTATGAAAATAAGCTGAAGGTGGCAATTCTTACGGAATTTATGAAAGCGTGTATCCTGGTGAAGGAGCATCCCCGCCATTAGATACTATCCGCCTGAAAATAAAGAAAGCGCAGGTTTTCAATGTAAACTTACGCTTTTTTATTATTTTTTAGTAAGTTTTGCCGATAAATAATATATAAAAAATAGAAGCAACTGCGTTATTATTCAGAAATAACAGAAAGTGTGAAAGGAGAATAAAGATGGCAAGTATATCAGGAACCAGCAGTCTTGGAAATACCAGCTTAAGGGGCTTTGGCGGTATGGCTTCAGGTATTGACCGGGATGAGATGATTGAACAGATGACTCTTGGAACTACCACCAAGATTGCGAACCAGAAGAAGGAAATAACCAGTATAGGCTGGAAGCAGGAGGCATATCGGAATATAACCGACAAGATACTGGATCTGCAGGACAACTATTTCTCTTATGCGTCCGGCAACAATCTGAAGGACCCGGATTTCTTCGGAAAGAATCTGGTTTCTGCCCTGGGTGATTCTAAGGTGACCAAGTATGTGACTGCCACGGGAAGCTCTAATATGCTGGACTACATTGCCCTTAAGGCTGTAAATCAACTGGCTACCGCTGCCACTCTTACTTCCGGAGCCAAGCAGACAGCCGGCGCGATCCCCACCGGAATCACTGCCGATAAATTAAACACGGACGGAAGCTGCAGAACCTCCAATCTGGAAGGACGCCAGCTTACCTTTGCAATCAGCGGTACTGAAGGCAAATTCTTAAAGTCTGTATCCTTCCAGTTTCCTTCCACATACAAGGAAAAGGATAAGGACGGCAATGAGGTTACCAAATCCGTGGATTACACCATGGACTTATCGGACCCGGACAATCAGGTAGAGCTGTGCAGACAGTTGGATCTGGCTCTGGAGCAGTCCAACATTAAGCTGGGGGATGATAAAATATCCGATGTGTTTGGCTTCGGATTCAAAAACGGAAGTATTCAGTTAAACCAGAAAAAGGATACTGATTTTGTAATCAGGGACACCTCTTCCGCATTGGAGGCATTGGGATATTCTGTTGGTTCTGCGGACGGAAAGGACGATGATACTTCCGGAGGAATTTCCATTGAATATTTTAATAATCATACCAGTGATTTTGAACAGCATTCTGTCCGCCGCCAGACTATGGCAGAGTATATGACCGGAAAGAAGCTGAATATCAGCTTCGCGGGGCAGACAAAGGAGATTGAGCTTGTAAAAGAGGGAGAAACCTTTGCTGACATGGATGAATTTGCGGAAGCGCTGAACAAGCGTCTGTCAACGGCATTTGGTAAGGATAATGTGAAGGCGGAAGTAAATTCTGAAGGAGCCCTGGAATTCAAGCTGGGCAGCAATGCAGATCCGAATCAGACTCTTACCGTAAACAGCACAAATAAAGAGGTAAGAGAGATGCTGGGAATCGGAGCCGGGGCCTCCAATAAGGTAAGTCTGGAGAGCAGTCTGGCAGACAACTGGGAAAAGCTTGGCTTCAGTTCCAAGGAAGACTGCGAGAACCAGTTAAAGGACGGACTGGAAATTAACGGTGTTAAAATAAATGTTACCTCAGAGTCAACGGTGAATGAGTTAATCAATAAGATTAACTCAAATAAAGAGGTAGGAGTAAAGGCTCAATATATAAGCGCCAGCAATCAGTTTGTTCTGGTGGCTTCAGAGACCGGAAAGGGAAGGGAGATTGATGTGGGAACATCGGGAGCCGCCTACACAATTTTCAGCGGTCCCGACGGAAAATCTGAGGATGGAAAGAATGCCAGAATAGAAGTGAACTACGGAAACGGATTTTCCACAGAGATCGAAAGCTCTTCCAATACCTTCAACCTGGAGGGCTTAAAAGTAACAGTAAGCGGTACCTTCGGCTATGACGCAGCCGGAAATGCAGATCCCAGCCAGGCGGTTACCTTCAGCGCCAAAGCGGACGCAGACAGTACTGCGGAGAGAGTAAAGAAATTTATCGAAGAATATAATGCCATTGTCAGTGAGGTAAACACACAGGTTACGACAAAATCTGACAGCTCTTATGGCCCTCTGACAGATGAACAGAAGGAGGAGATGAGCGAAACTTCCATTGAAAACTGGGAGAAAAAAGCAAAACAGGGACTTTTGTTTAATGATCCTACGATGCGTCAGTTAAGTATGGATCTTCAAGGAGTTCTGGTAAATCTTCTGAACAGCGGAGTAAAATACAATGATCTGGAGGAGATCGGAATCACGATGTCAGACGACGTATATGACGGAGGCAGACTTACCTTTGATGAAGCAAAATTCAAGTCCGCTATGTCCAGTGATCCGGATAAGGTTTCCAGAATCATATGCGGAGGAGAGGGCGTCAGCAAGGGGCTGATTGGGAATATTGAGGATACGCTTAACAGATATGCCACCAGATATTCCTACAAAAACGGAGGTTCCAACGGACTGCTGGTAGAAGTGGCCGGAACCGAAAAGCTTTCCCGCAGCGTTACTAACAATCAGATCTATAAGCAGCTTGAGGAGATGCAGAAAAATCTGGAAAAACTTCAGTCGGCGCTGCTGACAGAGCAGGATCGCTATATCAGCCAGTTTGCAACAATGGAGAGCCTGATCAGCCAGATGAATGCACAGTCGAGCTATCTTTCCGGGCTGTCATGATAGTATCTGACTGACACAGATTTTAAAGAGAGGAGTTCTATGGACGGTTATCAGAAATATAGAGAGCAGAGTGTATATTCTATGAGTCCTTCCGAGCTTTTGCTTCTGTTATATGACGAGGCAATCAGCCGTATGACAAAAGCGGAATATGCGCTGGAGGAGAAGGAATATACATTATTTGAGGATTGTCTTCAGCGTACCACGAGAATTGTCCGCTATCTGATTGAAATACTGGATATACAGCAGCCTATCGGCGGAGATCTGTGGCGTATTTACAACTATCTGATTTATGATATCAGCAGGATCATGGCCGGCCGTGAGCGCCGTAAGGATGAGATCGGTCGTGTGCGTAATATTCTTTCGGAACTCCGGGGAGCCTTCGACGAGGCCAGCCGGAAAGCGGGAGATACACATTTTACCCAAAACAGGAGCGTAATGGGATAGGAGGAATTATGGAGCTGGACTTGGAGCAGATGATGTTTCTGATTCAGAGAAGGTACCGTGTACTTCAGGAGATTGATAAGCTGACATCGGAGCTGCAGGAGGCTGTGACAAGAAATGATACAGTGTCCGCCTCCCTCCTTCTTGACATGAGAGCCGATCAGATAGAAGAATCCGACAGATGTTGGCAGGAAATCTGGATGATGTCAGAGAAGGGCTCTGAGGCAGCCTCTGCTGTACGGGAACTGATGAGGTCCGATCCCGCCGCCGTTCGTCCTACTGGAAGCTTTGAGGAGCAGAAAATTTACGAAATCCGCCGTAAAACAGAGAAGCTTATCAAAGTAATCCAGGAAAAGGATCGGAATCTGAACCGCAGGGTGGGCGGCGGTCAGTCTTACTATGTTAAGACGAATAAATAAAAAAGAAAGGAGAAATCATTATGGCAATCACAGGAATTAATGGCTACAGCAATTATCAGTATCAGAATACCCTGAATCTGCTTCGGCTGTCTTCAACAGCGAACTCGTCCAAGGCAATTGAGGCGATAAAGAAACTGTCATCCACAAGTTCCTCTTCCAGCAGCAGTACCAGTAGCGCTAAAAAGACTTTTGCGAGTACAACGGACTTTTTAACAAGCTATCAGTCGGAACTGACTGCTCTGGAGTCTGCGGCAGCTAAATTGTCAAGCAGCAGCAGTAAAAATGTATTTACAGATTTCCAGGCGGCATCTACAGACGAAGGTGTGGCTACTGTAAAAGGAAACTGGCGCCTGAATGGGGATACGGATATTACATTGAATGTCCAGTCTATGGCTCAGGCACAGAAAAATGTGAGCAAATCTCACTATGCAACGGAGACCGTGGAGCCGGGTGCAGACATGGAGCTGAAGATTACCGGAGCGAAAGGGACTTCCGTATCTGTATCTGTCAGCAGCACCAATGAAAACGGAAGTGCGAAAACCTACAATCAGATGTATCAGGATGCTGCAAAAGCAATCAATGCCCAGTCTGATCTGGGTGTGAGAGCTTCGGTATCCAATGTAGACGGAAAGGTTTCCCTCGTACTTACAGCAAAGAACACGGGAGAAGCAAACGGTTTCACCGTGACAGGCAGCGCAGGGGCGGCAGACGGAATTGAAAATGCAGCTCTGGCGGCTCAGGATGCAGTGTTTACGGTAACGGAAAACGGCTATTCCCAGACCTACAGTTCTTCCACCAACAATGTTTCTTTGGATTACGGAAGAATTGACGCCCAGATTAGGGGAACAGGGGAGACAAAGGTTTACACCGGAGTAGATGAGGATGAGGTAGTATCTGCAGTAAAGAATCTGATGGACAGATATAATTCTGTGACCTCCATACTGGAGGGCAATTCAGGAAGAGGAACAGGAGCAGCAGCCCATCTGGCAGCCTTTAAGCGCGGTATGGCGGATGAAAAGACGCTTAAGGCGATCGGAATTACCTACGGTGAAGACGGCAGGATGCAGTTGGATGAGGATAAGCTGAAAGAGGCTCTTGAGAACGATTATGAGTGGACAAAAGAGACTCTCGGCGGTCAGTTGGGAATTGCAGAAAGACCTGCTTCCAGAGCGGATACGGCTTTGTCAGATTCCGTACAGAGTATTGTAAACAAGGACCTGTCATCGGCAACATCGGAAAGCCAGAGCGGCAGCGCAGCAGATTTTAAGTCTTCAGGTTTCCAGTATTTCAACCACTTTGCAAGAAGCGGAGCCTTTAATTTAAGCAATTATTATGCAGTAGGCATGCTGCTGAATACAATGGCATAAGATCTGAATTTGTGTTATAATAAAGCTGTACATTTTTATGTACAGCTTTATTTTTCCAACTTTCATAGGGTAGTGGGAGAGACATGTATGAATCGAGTAATATTTGAGGGACGTTTTCTTGTAAACGTAGCCGGTTCTATTATCCGCCAGGATAACCTGTATCCTTTACGAAGCGGCCAGGACTGGGAGAGGATGTTCCGCACGGCAGATTACCATAAGATTGCTAATTTAATTTATCTTGGGCTTTTAGGCAATACAAAGATGGTATCTATGCACTGGCGCCATCGTTTTTTTGAACGCTATCAGGAAGCTCTGCACTTCGGAGAAATATGTATGAATGCCGAAAAAGAGCTGCTGGCTCTTTTTGATATGAAGGGGATTCCGTGCGTTGTGCTGTCCTCCTGCGGGATACGGAATCTATATAAGATTCCGGAAACGGCAGGCAACAGTCCGTTAAGGCTTTTTCTGGGGCCTGAAAGATACAGTCTGGCAAAGGGCTATTTAATTGACCTGGGGTATGAGACGGACAGACTATATCCTGACTGCGGGGAACGTATGAGCAAGGTTTCCGGCTTCAGTGTAGAGATTTATCAGAAATTTCCTTTTGAAACGAAGGCATATAAGAAGAATATGCAGTACCTGATGGAGCATTCCTATTTAAAAGAGTCCTATCGCTGTATTAAAGTAATGTCCGCGGAGGATCGGTTTATTTACCGGATGGCAGAGGCAGTCTACCGATATGTGACAGATGAGTTGCTGATACGGGAGGTTATGGATCTGTATCTTTATCATAAGGCGTGGAACAGCCAGTTAAATAAAGAATATATCCATTACAGGCTGTCAGCCTTTCAGATTGAAGATTTGGCTGAAAAGCTTTTATATATAGGTTATATGTGGTTTGGAACAAAGGAAGACAGCGGAATTCCCGCCCTTCATGAGGATATGGGAATTTATGATGTGCTGGAAAACCGGATTTTAAGCCGTGGAGAGCTTAGCAAGGAAACGAATCCACAGGCTCTGGAGCTGACACGCCTGATTCAGCGTGAGAGAGCAAGGGAAAAGCGCAGAACCAAGATGGAGCACGCTAAAAAACAGATTGATAAACGATGGAAGGGGTTTATGCGCATATTTGGCTGGATTTTTCCGGAATACAAATATATGTGCGCGATTTATCCGTGGCTGGAAAGACTTCCGGTATTTCTTCCTGTGGGCTGGATGATACGCGGAACGAGAATGCTGGCGGGGATGCTGACACATCGCAACAGTAAATTTTAACTATAAAAAAGATGTCCTGCTGTTTTAGGACATCTTTTTTTATAGTTTGTTTGATAAATCTTTAATCCGAAGAAGAATTATTATTGTGAAAGTATTGAGTCAAAGCAGCCTGGAGGGAATGAACGGAATTATTTTTTGGCGCTAAAGCTGTTTTATTCGTCTGCTCTGCTTCCGACAATTCCTCACGGATGATAGAAATCTGCTTGGGAGCGTCAATAGCTACCCGAACCCCGTCAGAAGCACATTCCAGAATGGTAATCCGGATATTATCCCCTATTAAAATACTTTCATTTCGTCTACGTCTGAGAATCAGCATCGCCGTCACTCCTGTCTTCCGGATTTGCAATACCGGGGAAAGAACCAATCTTACGACGGAAGTCATAGGAAGACCCCTCAAGTATTACCTGTATTCCTGTACGAGTCTGCGGATTGATTACATGAGGGCATTTTAAATTTACTGTATTTTCAAGATAATTATCCCTGATGACACAAATCACACAATAGACCAGTTCCTTGCTGTCTGATACCTTCAGGCAGGAAAGCTCCTCCGGTGTAAGAACCGGGGAGTAATCCGGGCAGAGGATAAAAGGATCAATTGTTACAAAGGATATTTCCTGCTTTTCTGTAGACTGCATCAATGTCAGAAAATCATTTTCTTCATCAATGCAGAGCGGAAGATAATATTTCAAATCCTGAAAACCAAAAATACCATCCGGAAAATGGATTAAATCCTCCTCACTGTACTCTACCTCGCCATAATAGTCTGTCTGTATTATCATAAAATAGTACCTCTAAACTGTAAAATTCATATTTTGCCCGGAGGAAATATTCCAATCAGGAGGAACATAATTAAAACCTCCTATATATTCAAAATGAACCTCGGGACGCTGGGTGACAATCGTCATCACCAAAGGAGGAACATAGGATAATTCTCCCTTTGCCACCCGAAGCTCAAAGGCTCCCCGCTGCGCTGCATAGGAAGCATGAGGTTCCGCGGCAACAGAGGACTGAACAGGAGAAGCCTGAATATTTGACGAAACCTGAGAGGATACTGCACTGTTGTTTCCGCGCAGAGTCTCTGGAACGGGCTGCTGAGCAGGCACGGAAACAGAAGGTTTCGGAGTCTGAACAGAAGTATTCACCTTGACAGGCTTCTGAGCAGCAGACTGGGCTGGTTCCTGTTTTACGGCAGGAAGCTCATTCGCTGCATGATTTTTTGCGGAAAAGGCTTTATTTACACGGGAAATATAATTATAATCCACAGAGCTGCCGGCCGAATAGCGTGTACGGAAGGCATTCTGACGAGCCAATACTTTCCGACGTTCAAGATCGACGGAATCCGAACGGATTAACCGTGCATTCTGAGTAAAACGGATTGATTCGTAAGGAATATGAGTAACCTTTAAAAGCTGTGCCATAAAAAACGCCTCCTTTCTTAAATATCAGTAAAGGCTAAAGAATAAAATCAAATAACGATGACTGCATCAGCTTGGAACCCAACTGCAGCGAAGAGGAGTAAGAATACTGATAGGAATACATTTCCATAATCGCTTCATACGGATCAGCCCCAAGCTTATCCTTATACTGTTCTGTCAGGGCCTGCTTTACATTCGTAAGCTTTGTTTCCGTAGTCTCCAGCAGAGAGTACTTATTACCAAGATCGCTGTATACCGTGCTGATCGTATGCTCGGTTACAGTCATTTCATCCATGATATCTCCTAATTTGGAAGAAAAATCACCCTTGTCTCCGCCTGCCATATAATCATCGCATGCTATCACTGCCTGACCGATAAGGCCGATAGGACTTTTGTCCAGTCCTTCCTGAATCAAATCCAATGCCTGCTGCGTAGGATTTCCGCCTGCGTCCTTCATTGTCCGCAATGCATCGGAGGTGAGGCCGGTCAGAAGATTCAATCCGTTGGTATAGGTGTCCAGAAGAGTGCTTCTGTCAGAAATGGTGCCGTATCCCACATCCACACGTCCCTGTTCCGTCATTGCTGTAAAGACGCTTGCCGGATCGCTGATTGTATAGCTGCCGTTGGCCTGCAGCTCCATGTCGATTGATTTGGTGGTGCCGTCCGTGAACTGATGCGTAAACGTCAGGGTTTTTCCGTCGGCAGACAGCTTAAAGGGTGCGGACGATATGTCATTGCCACCGAAAATATAATAACTCCGGTACTGTGTATTCAGATCATTGACCATAGACTGCTGCTTCTGGAGCAGATCCTGACGTATCGTTTCCACAGTTTTCATCTCTTCATTGTTGGTGTCAGAGCGGATGTAGGAAAGCTTTACCTTTGCGTCTGCCAGGGTTTTCTGTATGGAACGGGCTCCCAGCTCCTGCTGATACAGACGGTTTTTAACGTCTTTATTAAGGGCAAGCTTGCTCAGAGTATCCTGATACTGGTTGTCAATCTTCATTCCCTCATAATAGGCCAGCGGATTCTGGGCGGCATTCTCGTAAGCCTTTCCGCTGGATATTTTATTCATGCTTTTATTCAGCTTACTGTGTACGTCATTCACAGACACGCCGAATTTTCGGTTCATAGATGAATTTACAACACGCATATTATTATACCTCCATTTGCTGATAATTATCTGCCGACAAGTCCGGTATTGTTAATTAATGTATTAAGGACTTCATCCAGGGCCGTCATCAGACGGGAAGCCGCATTGTAGGCAGAGACATAAGTCATCATATTGGCCGCTTCCTCATCCAGGCTGATCCCCGATATGGAATCTCTGGAATCCTGAATTCCGTTCAGTACAGTCACATTGGTCTTCATGGCTGTCTGGTTTGCGAGAGAGTCGTTGGCAAGTATGGCAGACAGGTTGTTGGTATAATCGGCAAAGGATTTGTTCTCCAGGTTAATGCCCGTAAAGATTCCGGAATCCGGGTAAGTCTTGGTCATAGCCTCCAGCATATTGGTAACCGTATCCGACTGGCTGTCGCCCTTTGTGCCGATATGCACGGTGCCGTTGACCCATCCGGTGCTGATGCCGATATTAGCGGCCGTGATAGCGCCGTTATTGCCGGTTTTATCAGCCAGAATCGCGCCTTCCCCGCCGTTGATGTTTAAAGTATTCATAACCTCGGCAAAGGAGGAGGCAAGCGTATTCAGCCGGTTCATATAATATTCATAGCCTCTTACATTATTTACGCCTCCGGTTGTTCCTGTGCTTTCCAGCATATCCAGTCCGGCCTGAATGGAACCGTCGGCCAGGGAACCGTAACCCGGCGTAGAGGCATTCGCGGTATTGGCGGTTATGGTAACATCCGCCGCAGTGGAGCTGGCGCTGGAATATACGGCAACAGAAGTATTAGTGGGAGCCGTGCGCGTTCCCTGAATCTCTATTTTGCCGTAATTGTTGCCCTGTCCGCCTTCCGTTCCGTTTACCAGAGTGAGACGCTGGGTAGCGCCTGCGTCGTCTTTATAAACCATATCTACCTTCAGATCGTCAGGCCATTCCTTTTTACCGATTACCTTCCCGTTGGAATCATACTCATACATCTTATCGCGCACTTCCGTATGTGTAGTGCCCTGGGCATCCGTATACGTATAATTATATTGGCCGGTGTGATTTGCGTCCTTAAAATAAGAAACCTCAATAGGAAGATATCCTGCCAGCTCATCCAGAAGGCTGTTGCGGTTATCCAAAAGCTCTAAGGCGGGCTGCCCTACAATCTGGTTCTGCTTGATCTGCACATTCAGATCGCCGATCTGACGCAGAATATCATTTACCCGCTGCTCGGCCCCGCTTTCACTGGTGCCGTCTCCGTTCAGGCGATCAAATTCATTTTTCTCTGCCTCTGTAATCTGTTTGGACGCATCGTTCAGAAGATTGGTCAGAGCCTGCATACGGGAGCGCAGCTCGCTCTCATAGACAGGATCGATTACGTTGGGGGTATCGTGCATGCTGGTCAGGGTGGACTGAATATTTGCAAAAGCCTGGCGGATACCGGAAATATTGCTTTCATCCAGCACATTTGCCAGGGAATCCAGGGCAGTCTGAATGGAGCCCGTATAGCTGGCTTTTGACATTTGGGCGCGGTACTGGGCATCCAGATATGGATCTCTTATCTGGGAAACCCGATCCATACGTACTCCAAAGCCTACATTTACAGTAGGAACGCTCATATAATGAGAGACAGGATTCGTGTAATTTAAGCTGGAGGTTTCCAGCTGCTGGCGTGTATAGCCAACGGTGTTCATATTTGCAAGATTCTGGCCGGTAATGTCAAGACGCTTCTGATTTGCCTGCAGGGCGGAAAGCGCGGTGGAAAAACCGGCGAATGTAGCTCGTACCATAGATATTATCCTCCAAAAATTTAAACATAGGTTTCATGAAAACGGGGCGGAAGATTCCCCTCAAGAGCCTTTTCAAACTCCTTCAGTCTCAGCGACAGTATTCGATCGGCGGACTCCTTGGAGCCGGCGAGCTGCTTCGTCTGAAGGCTCAGATTATGAAACAAAGGAGACAAAAGCTCCTTTTGCTGTTCACTGGTTCTGTTCAGTATCTGCCGGAAAGTAAGTCCCTTCCAGCCAAGAGCATCCGCCTGCTTGACGCGGGTCTGTTCAAGGCCGCGCAGCTTCAGGACAAGAGCCTGCTCCTGCTTAAGATATCCCTCTATCAGAAAATGCTGCTTTTTTGAAGCGGCCTCAGCTTTGGCATCCTCCAGCGCGGTAATGGCGCCGACGATCTCCGAAAGCTGCTCAAGAGTGCTGCAGAAATCCTCCAGTCCTGTTGGGCTGCCTGATGCGTGAATGTCTGTTAATTCCATATTGTTCCTCCCGGCTGCTTTTTTGTCTAACGGTAACCCAGCATACGTTCTGCAATACGTCTTGCGTCGGGTTCATATGTCCGGGAAGCCACTTCCTGCTGAAGCCGCCGGACCTTTTCCTGATTGTCCCCTTCCGCCAGCCGATCGGTAAGCTTCCGGGCCAGCATCTGGGCAAAACTGGAATCATCTGCGGCATCCGGACGTTTCCGGATGGTCACCTTATCATAATTGCCCGCTGTCTTCGCAGCCACAGGCGCCTGCTTATCGGTTGAAGCTGCAAGAGAGTGATAATTTGGATAATCCGCACCAGCGGTATAGAATTTGATGTTCATGAACACCCTCCTTTCTTTCATGGCTGGCCTAAAAATAATTTCATTTATATTATCGACGGATTTTTGGGAAGAATAAGGCTGAAGGAAAAAATAATCAGACTGTGGAATATATATTTTGCAAGAAAAAACAAATA
>VSNE01000089.1 GCA_009774155.1 Lachnospiraceae bacterium | reverse complement strand
GCTTATTTTGTGCATATTATGTATAATATTCCTATACAACAGCAGACGGGGAGATGTGCAGGAAGCAGATGTCTCTGAATAACTGGTAAAGGGGGAATTTTCAATGGAAACACGTATGTTTAAGATTTATTCACCGGCTGACAAAAAGGTAGCTTTGAAGGTCATTCCGGGACATTTTGTAACCTCTCATTCTCATATTAATTATTATGTGGATCTGACAACTCTTCAGGCGCGCCAGAATGAGGCGGAAGCGGCCGCAAGGCTTCTGGCGAGAAAGTATGAAAACAATACGGTAGTGGATACGATTATCTGTCTGAACGGCTGTCAGGTAATCGGCGCGTATCTGGCGCAGGAGCTTACTCACTCCGGTATTATGAGTCTGAATCAACACAAAACAATTTATGTAACGGCTCCTGAACAGGATATCAACGGACAGATGATATTCCGTGATAATTCAAAAATGATGGTAGAGAATAAGAATATTCTCATTCTTTCCACCTCAATTACAACCGGCGTGACTGTGGAAAAGGCAATCAGAAGCGTGGAATATTACGGAGGAAAGGTGAAGGGCATCGCATCCATTTTCAGTTTTATTGAGCAGGCGCACGGCGTGGAAGTGACCAGTATTTTTGAGGCAAAGGATATGTCAGGCTATACCTCCTACGACGAGAAGGATTGCCCGATGTGTAAGGCAAAGCAGAAGATTGACGCGATCGTCAACGGTTTTGGATACAGTAAGATGTAGCGCGGCGGAATCTGTATTTTCCTGCCTGTCGGGGCTTTATGGCTGAAAAAAATATGGAATATAAGAGCAGGGGTTGAAAAGCTCCTGCTCTTTGTGTATAATATCTGCAATTTGGGCATTTTTAACACCCTTTAAAACAGGAAAGGATAAAGGAAAAAATGAAAGCATTTCTAATTCTGGAGGATGGGCATGTCTTTACCGGAAAAAGTATCGGTTCCGTCAGAGAGTGCGTCAGCGAGATTGTATTTAACACATCCATGACCGGGTATCTGGAAGTAATGACCGATCCCTCCTACGCCGGACAGGCAGTCGTGATGACTTATCCGCTGATTGGCAATTATGGGATCTGTTATGAGGATATGGAGTCGGAAAGACCATGGGTGGACGGATTGATTGTCCGCGAATTGTCCAGAGTGCCGAGTAATTTCCGTTCGGAGGATACCATTCAGAATTTTCTTGAAAAGTATGATATTCCGGGCATCTGCGGCATTGATACCCGCGCCCTGACAAAGCTTCTGCGTGAGTCCGGCTCCATGAACGGGATGATTACCACAGACGGGAATTATAAGATAGAGGAGGTTCAGAAAAGGCTGAAGGCATATTCCACAGGGGACGAGGTTTCCAAAGTGACCTGCCGTAAGAAATATGTGCTTCCCGGCGGCGGATATAAGGTGGCTCTCCTTGATCTGGGAGCAAAACGCAATATTGCGCGTTCTTTAAACCATCGTGGCTGTGAAGTCACTGTCTATCCTTCCTTCACCTCTGCTGAAGAGATTATCACTTCTAATCCGGACGGCATCATGCTTTCCAACGGACCCGGAGATCCAAAAACATATGCGGGGATCATTGAAGAGATCCGCAGATTATATCAGACCGATATTCCTATATTTGCCATCTGCCTTGGGCATCAGCTTATGGCGCTTGCCGCAGGCGCGGACACCTATAAGCTGAAATACGGACACCGGGGAGGCAATCATCCGGTGAAAGACTTAGAGACCGGAAGGGTGTATATTTCTTCCCAGAACCATGGTTATGCAGTGGATGCAAAAAGCCTGAATCCAAAGGTGGCGGTTCCTGCGTTCAGGAATGTAAATGACGGAACAAACGAGGGACTGAGGTATATAGGCAAAAATATTTTTACGGTACAGTACCATCCGGAAGCATGTCCCGGACCCCGGGATTCCGGTTATTTGTTTGATCGGTTTCTGAACATGATGGAGGTGAAGAAAAATGCCTAAAAATCCTGATATTAAAAAAGTACTGGTCATTGGTTCCGGCCCAATCGTGATCGGGCAGGCTGCAGAGTTCGATTACGCGGGAACTCAGGCATGCCGCTCGCTGAGAGAGGAGGGGGTGGAGGTTGTTCTTCTGAATTCCAATCCGGCAACGATTATGACCGATAAGGATATTGCGGATCATGTCTATATTGAGCCTCTGACCGCAGAAGTGGTGGAGCAGTTGATTTTAAAGGAAAGACCGGACAGCGTGCTGCCCACTCTCGGAGGACAGGCAGGGCTTAATCTGGCTATGGAGCTGGAGGAACGGGGATTTTTCAGAAAAACAGGCGTAAAGCTTATCGGCACTACCTCCGCGACGATTAAAAAGGCAGAGGACCGTCTGGAATTTAAATCTGCCATGGAGAAAATCGGGGAGCCGGTAGCGCCTTCCCTTGTGGTGGAAGGACTGGAGGAGGGGATTGCATTTTCCTCCCGGATCGGTTATCCGGTGGTGCTCCGCCCGGCATATACGCTGGGAGGAAGCGGAGGAGGAATTGCCCATAACCAGGCGGAGCTGGAGGAAATTCTCTCTAACGGTCTTCGTCTCTCCCGTGTGGGGCAGGTTCTGGTGGAGCGCTGTATTGCAGGCTGGAAAGAGATAGAGTATGAGGTAATGAGGGACGGCGCAGGCAATGTGATTACTGTCTGCAACATGGAAAATATCGATCCGGTAGGCGTGCATACGGGCGACAGTATTGTGACGGCTCCGTCTCAGACGCTTGGAGATAAGGAATATCAGATGCTGCGTACCTCCGCACTGAATATTATCAGCGAGCTGGAGATTACAGGGGGCTGCAATGTGCAGTTTGCACTGAATCCGGAGAGCTTTGAATATTGTGTGATCGAGGTAAATCCCCGGGTGAGCCGTTCTTCCGCCCTGGCCTCCAAGGCAACCGGATATCCGATTGCAAAGGTGGCTGCCAAAATTGCCATCGGCTATACGCTGGATGAGATTAAAAATGCCATTACCGGACAGACTATGGCGGGCTTTGAGCCGACGCTGGATTACTGCGTCGTGAAAATGCCCCGTCTGCCTTTTGATAAATTTATCAGCGCCAGAAGAACGCTTACTACCCAGATGAAGGCGACCGGGGAGGTTATGAGTATCAGCGACAGCTTTGAGGGCGCGTTTATGAAGGCGATCCGTTCTCTGGAGCAGCACGTGGACAGCCTGATGTCCTATGATTTCAGTTCTCTGGACAGAGAGGGACTGTTAAAACAGCTTGCGGTTGCCGACGACCGCAGAATATGGGTAATCGCGGAGGCGCTCCGACAGGGGATTTCCTATGAGGAAATTCATACCGCCACAAAAATTGATGTGTGGTTTATTGACAAGCTCTCTGTCCTGGTAGAGATGGAACAGGCGCTTAGAAGCCGGGAGCTGACGGCGGAGCTGTTAAAGGAGGCAAAGCGGCTCGAGTTTCCGGACAGTGTGATTGCCCGCCTGACCGGAAGGAGTGAAGCGGATATTAAACATATGCGCTGTGCGAATGGAATTGTGGCGGCCTACAGGATGGTGGATACGTGCGCGGCAGAATTTGCGGCGGCCACCCCCTATTACTACTCTGTATTCGGGGGTGAGAACGAGGCAGTCAGTACCGGAGGCCGTAAAAAGGTGCTGGTATTAGGCTCCGGTCCAATCCGGATCGGGCAGGGCATTGAGTTTGATTTTTGTTCCGTGCACTGTACATGGGCGTTTGCCGGGGAGGGCTATGAGACAATCATTGTGAATAACAACCCGGAGACCGTAAGCACGGATTTTGATATTGCAGATAAGCTGTACTTTGAGCCTCTGACTCCGGAGGATGTGGAGAACATTGTAAGGCTGGAGAAACCGGACGGGGCAGTGGTACAGTTCGGTGGGCAGACGGCAATTAAGCTTACGGAAGCTTTAATGAAGATGGGAGTGCCGATTCTGGGAACTTCTGCAGAGAATGTGGACGCGGCAGAGGACAGGGAGCTGTTTGACGGCATTCTGGAGAAATGCGGTATCCCGCGCCCTAAGGGAGATACAGTCTATACTGCCGGGGAGGCAAAGGCGGCGGCGAACCGTCTGGGCTATCCGGTGCTGGTCCGTCCTTCCTATGTGCTGGGCGGACAGGGGATGCAGATTGCGATTAATGATAAAGACGTGGAAGAATTTATAGGCATCATTAACCGGATAGCGCAGGATCATCCGATCCTGGTGGACAAATATCTTCAGGGCAAGGAGATTGAGGTGGATGCGGTATGCGACGGAGAGGATATTCTGATTCCGGGTATTATGGAGCATATTGAACGGGCAGGCATCCATTCCGGGGACAGTATTTCCGTCTATCCGGCCCAGAGCATCAGCGCAGGCGTAAAGGCGGCTGTTGAAGAGTATACAAAGAGGCTGGCGCGTTCGCTGCATGTGGTCGGACTGATCAATATCCAGTTTATTGCCGTGGATGAAAAGGTGTATGTGATTGAGGTAAATCCCCGTTCCAGCCGTACGGTTCCTTATATCAGCAAGGTGACCGGGATTCCCATTGTACCGCTGGCAACAAAGGTGATTCTGGGACAGAAGATCAGAGATCTGGGGTATACTCCGGGACTTCAGAAGGAAGCAGATTATTTCGCGGTTAAGATGCCGGTATTTTCCTTTGAAAAAATCCGGGGTGCAGATATCAGCCTGGGGCCGGAGATGAAATCCACAGGCGAGTGCCTGGGCATTGCAAAAACATTTAATGAGGCTCTTTACAAAGCATTTCTGGGAGCCGGCATCCGTCTGCCGAAATATAAAAATATGATTATCACTGTCCGGGATGAGGATAAGGAGGAGGCCGTGGAGATTGCAAAGCGGTTTGAGGCGCTTGGGTATCATATTTTTGCGACCAAGGGCACGGCGCGCGCTTTGATGGAGGCGGATATACAGGTGCGCATGACCCGTAAGCTGGAGCAGGAATCTCCGAATATTCTGGATCTGATTCTGGGACATCAGATTGACCTGGTGATTGATACTCCGTCCCAGGGAGTAGAGAGGAGCCATGACGGATTTGTTATCCGAAGAAATGCAGTTGAGACCGGCGTGAATGTGCTGACGGCGATCGATACGGCAAAGGCTCTGGTGACGTCCCTGGAGAATATGGACAGGGAAGAGCTGACGCTTATAGATATCGCGCGTCTGTCATAAGACTCTGGAGCATGCAGCAAGACCTTTTTGATCTTCCTACTAAAAAGTGCGGAAACTCCAGAGTATTTCTGTTGCAGAATATCCCCTAAAATTGATATAATTAGAAAAAATGGCATCGGTGTACAGGAAAATTAATCCTGTGCACCGATGCTGTTGTTAAGGGAACTCTGAATATACAGGAAAGGGAGAGATGACATGGACATTCAGGAGATTTTTGCGGTTTTGAGGATAGGTGAAACCAAGGACGAGGGCCTGATTCGGGAGGCATACAGAAAGCTTCTGACAGGAGTGAATCCGGAGGATGATCCGGAAGGCTTCAAGCGTCTGCGGGAGGCCTACGAAGAAGCGGTTGCATATGCCGGAGCCTTGGAGGAGGGCGGCGGTATTTGTGAGGCGGACTGGATGCAGAACGGCCCTGTGGGAGAATTTCTTCAGAGGGTGGCCGATGTTTACGGGACTCTTCCGAGAAGGCTGGACATAGATGAATGGAAAGCTCTTGTGGAAGAACCGGTGCTGCAGTCTCTGGATGACGGAGAAGCCGCCAAGTGGGGAATGTTCTCTTATCTGGCGGAAAATTACCGTCTGCCATGCAGAATATGGCGGCTTCTGGACGGAGTGTTTTTTATTGAGGAAAATCAGCAGGAATTTAAAGAGCAGCTTCCGGAAGGATTCGTAGACTATATTCTGCACAAGATTCACGATGAAAAGGGCAGCTCGGATTTTTTATATGAAAAATTCCGCGGGGCGTCCGACGGGGATTATGACGGCTTTATCAATCAGCTGCTCAGCCTTATGAACGAGCAGGATGACGGGACGCCGGCATGGCGCAGGAAAATGGAGGAGAAGTTTGAGACTCTCGCTTCCTTTGGAATTATACATCCATGGCAGGATCTGGAACGGGCAAAATATTTGTTCCGCATCGGAGAAAAGGAGGAGGCAAAAAGAATTGTCCGGATTCTTCTAAGAGAAAATGAGGGAGAAGAGAGAATTTGCCTGACCTCTGCGGGCATACTTTTAAAATGCGGACATACGGACGAGGCCTGTGAACTGTATAAAGATTATCTGTCCCGGGAGAACCGGACGGATTACGGAACCTATACGGCGCTGTATCATCTGGCAGGGATTGAAGCAGACCGGGAGAACTGGGAGAAGGCCAGAGAGCTTGCCCAAAATGCAAAGGAGCTGCGGGGAACCGACGAAGTATACGGGCTTTTAAAGGAGGTCAATGAAAAGCTGATCGAACAGTATACGGCCCGGGCCGATGAACTGACCGGGAGGGAGGCAGGAATACTGGGCTGGTGCTTTGTGGATGCGGAGCGGGGAAGAGAAGGGATTTCCTTTTTTGAGGCGCATCCGGAGTATCCGGAGGATACGGGAAAATGGCATAAGCTGCTGACGGCCCTGTACCGGGCAGACGGGCAGATGCAGGCAGCGCTTAAGGAAGTACGGCTGTGGAGACAGTATCTTGAGGAATCCCTGGAAGGGGAAGTAGCTAAAGCGGAGGATTGTGCGGATGCGGATAAAGAAAGGCAGAAGCTGAACTGGGAGCTTGCCCTGAGCTACCGTATTGAAGGAGACGCTTTCAGGGGGCTGTTCTGCCAGAGGGCAGAGGAAGAGAGTCAGGAGGCGCAGAAGCTTTATGACCAGGCAATAAAGGCTTATGATCAGGCAGTCGGGCTGGTGCCGGATGATACGGAATTCAGGATGCAGCGGGTGCTTCTCTTAAAGGATAAGGAAGAATACCGCAGGGTGGTCGATGAGTGCGAGGAGATTCTGAAGCTGGACAGCCGGCATTTCTGGGCATGCGCATATATGCAGGAGGCATATAAGGAGCTTCGGATGGGGCAGGAGGTAGTGGATACTTTTTACCGTGCAAAAGAAATCTACGCGGGGAATCCCGAAATCTATCTTCGGGCAGTGAGGGTGTTCACTTCCTATGAACAGTATACGGATGCGCTTGGAATTCTGAATCAGGCAGAGGAAGCCGGGGTGGACGGCTATCATCCTTTGATACTGGAAAGGATGAGGGTGATGTACTATCTGGAGGAGGATGAGGAAGGCTGGAAGGCCGCAAAGAACTATATGGATCAGGCGATCCGGAGGCTGGAGGAGGAAAAAGCAGAGGACAAAATACTGGCAAAGGCATATTTAAGAAGGGCCTATCTTTATGAGGACAGTAAGAAGAAACGGAAAAAAAGACTGGGCAAGGCTAAAAAGGACGGAAAACGGGCGTTAAAGCTTCAGGATACGATAGAGATTCGGTATTATCTGGGAAGATCCTATCTGAAATATCATAATAAGCCCAAGAAGGCATATAAGCATCTTAAAATCTGTGAAGAACGGGGAATGGATTTTGAATGGATGTATTTTTATATAGCCCAGTGCCATGAAAAGTTTCATGAATGGGATCAGGCAATCGAATACTATAAGAAGGTGTCGGAGCAGGAACCGGAATTTAAGGACAGCTACTGGAGAATTGGGTGGCTTTACAGGAGAAAGTTTGCCAGGACAGAGCAGAAGGAATATGCGGAGCAGGCATTGCGTTATATTAATCTGCAGCAGGAAAAGTTCGGAGACGGAGATCAGCCCTATCGGTGGCGGGGCAATATCTATATGCGTCTGAGGGAATATGAGAAAGCGCTGAATGAGGTGGACAAGGGACTGGAAAACGATCCGGACAGCGGCATGTGGTCTTTAAAGGCGCATATTTTAAGATATACAGGAAGATATGAGGAAGCAATTCAATGCTATGAGAACAGCATCCGGGCGGAGGACCGGTACGGGGAGGATGATGAAAGCTGCTACCGCAATATTTTTCAGTGTTTTTTAAGAAAAAAGCGCCTGGAGGAAGGGATTTCCTATTTTGAAAAAGAGCTGGAGCGGGAGCTGTCGGAGGAGGTCAGAGAGAAGTGCCTTAAAAATCTGGCGGATTTGGAAGCAGAGGCGGGACAGTATGAACGCGCGCTTCTGTGGCTGGAGAAAAGATACGGGAGTGTAAAATTTGACCGGCGCTGCTGCGATTCCTGGGAGCGTGAGGCAGACCGTATTGAGGATGTGCTGGACATCTGGCAGGATTTTCAGCTTTATCCGGGAGAAGAGCTGGAGGAAATGCTTCGGGAAGCGGCGGCTCTCGCAAGGGAAGCCTGCAGGGATGAGGAAGGAGATTTGGAAGGCCGTGCGCTTATGTGCCATAATGTGGGAGAAAGATATTATTATTACGGGGATCATGAAAAATCTCTGGAATTTTTTGAGAAGGCTCTTGCACTGGCGCAGAGGGCG
Source organism: Lachnospiraceae bacterium (assembly GCA_009774155.1). GTDB lineage: Bacteria > Bacillota > Clostridia > Lachnospirales > Lachnospiraceae > Hominiventricola. Next base: position 840 of record VSNE01000089.1, on the reverse strand, counting down.
GAGCACTATGAGCATTATCAGGGACTTTGGCGCTGTCTGACCAGAGCCTGCTACTGGCTGGGAGATCTGGAAAAAGCGGGTGAATATGGGAAGGAGTACCGTAAGCTGCTGGAGAAAACGTATGAGGAATGCAGCGATTTGGGACTTTCCATGGAAGAGCTTATGACCAGAGACTGCTGGGTTTCCAGAAGTAAGATATATCAGCTATTCTGCTGGGCTTACTATACAGGGCAGGGCGAAAAAGCCCGCCGGTATGTAAAGCTGGCAGAGGAACGGGAAATGTGCTATTGGTGCGACGAGGACGGCTGTACGGAGCTGTGGGAAATGAAGGGTTTTCTGGCGCTGCTGGATCAGGAAAAAGAAAAGGCGCTGGAATATTTTGAAAAAGCAAGGCGCTTTTGCTGGCTTGGCGGCAATAAGGATGCAGGCATGATGATCCGGAGCTTGTCCGCCTTGCCAGAACGGCAGGAAGGCGCGCCTGTTTTTTAACCGGCTGTAAAAAGTCCGCTGCTTCGGGCGGCGAAAAAGCCGGAGCGGTTTTTAATCGTCAATTCCAAAGGTATACTCCAGATGATCCTCCGCGTCATCCAGACGATCCTCCAGCTTTTCCAGCTCCCGTTCCGATTTTTTGTATTCCTCCCGTGTCAGAAAATTGTTCCGGTACAGGTATTCCAGTTCATCCTCGTGGAGATCCAGGGCGTCGTCAATCTCATTCTCTTCCTTTTTCAGGGAAAAAAACTGCTCCATATTTTCGGAAGCTGTTCCTGAAGGAGAGGCGGCGCCGACTTTTTCTGTATAGTCGTCCACCATGACTGTGAGCTCCTCCATTGTATAGGTGGT
>VSNE01000088.1 GCA_009774155.1 Lachnospiraceae bacterium | reverse complement strand
GTTCCACAGGAACAACTTGTAAATACAACTTTTCAAAAATATAATTAGGGAGGATACCAAAATGAAAAGAAAAGTTTTAAGCGCTATTCTTGCAACTGCAATGGTAGCATCTATGGTAGTTGGATGCGGAGGAGGTTCTTCTACCACAACAGCGCCTGCTGAGGAAACGGCAGAAGCGCCTGCTGAGGAAGCGGCAGAGGATGCAGAGGCTCCGGCAGAAGATGCAGAAGCTCCGGCTCCGGTAGCAGCAGATTCGGAAGGCGGCAAAATCGGCGTTGCAATGCCTACCCAGTCTTCCGAGAGATGGATCAAAGACGGACAGAACATGAAGGAACAGCTTGAGGCACTTGGATATGAAGTAGACCTTCAGTATGCAGAGGATGATGTACAGATGCAGGTTTCTCAGATTGAGAACATGATTGCATCCGGCGCACAGTGTCTGGTTATTGCTTCTATCGACTCGTCTGCGCTTGTGAATGTAGAGGCTCAGGCAAAAGAGAAAAATATTCCGATTATCGCGTATGACCGTCTTTTAATGGACACGGACGCAGTTTCTTATTACGCATCCTTTGATAACAAGGGAGTAGGCGTTGCAATTGCCGACTATATTGTAAAGGCAAAAGACCTTGAGGCAGCAAAGGAAGCCGGCGAAAGCTACACGATTGAGTTCTTTATGGGCTCTCCGGATGACAACAACGCGGTTCTTCTTCATGAAGGCGTGATGGAAGTTCTTCAGCCATATCTGGATGCAGGAACTCTTGTATGCAAGACCGGAAGAACCTCCTTCCAGGATACCTGTATTTTAAGATGGTCTCAGGAAACTGCTCAGCAGTGGTGCGAGAACTACCTGACTGGTTACTATGCAGACGAAGATCTTGACATTGCCTGCACCGCGTTTGACGGATTTGCATACGGCGTAAAGGCTGCGCTTCAGGGTGCCGGCTATACTGCAGAGAACTGGCCGCTCGTAACCGGACAGGATGCAGAGCTGATGGCATGCAAAAATATTCTGGACGGAACTCAGACAGCTACGATCTTTAAGGATACCGGTCTTCTGGCCGGCAAATGCGTAACTATGGTGGAAGCAGTTATGAAGGGAACAGAGCCGGAGATCAATGATACCGAGACCTATGACAACGGTAAGATCGTTGTTCCATCCTACCTGTGCACTCCTGTTGCGGTTGATAAGGATACACTGAAAGAAGTTGTAGTTGATGGTGCAAATTATTATAAAGCAGAAGATTTAGGACTGTAGTTTTAGTCTGTCGAAGCGGCGGCGCAAGTCGCCGCTTTTTTACAGAGAGTAAAATACCGCAGCAGCCGTTCGATGGGCATGCATCCGGCTGAGTGCGGAGAAAATATAAAGAAAAGGAGCGAAAGGTATGTCAGAATATATCTTGGAGATGAACCACATAACCAAGGAATTCTCGGGCGTAAAGGCACTGGATGATGTAAATCTGAAGGTGAAAAGAGGAGAAGTCCATGCGTTATGCGGGGAAAATGGCGCCGGAAAATCGACACTGATGAACGTCCTTTCGGGTGTATACCCGTACGGAAGCTATACCGGAGACATCGTTTACAAGGGTGAAGTCGGAAAGTTCCATAAAATCAAGGACAGTGAAGCCAAGGGCATTGTTATTATCCATCAGGAGCTGGCGCTCAGTCCGTATCTGTCTGTGGCAGAGAATGTATTTCTTGGCAATGAACAGTGCTCAGGCAAGGGTGTGATTGACTGGACCCAAACCCGTGCAAAGGCAACCGAGATGCTGGCCAAGGTAGGTCTGGAGCATGAGGATGTCAATGTTCCGGTCGGGACGCTTGGCGTAGGAAAGCAGCAGCTTATCGAGATTGCAAAGGCAATGGCAAAGGATGTGGAGCTTCTGATTCTGGATGAGCCGACAGCGGCGCTGAATGATGAAGAGTCTGCAAAGCTTCTGGAAATTATGCTGGAGCTTAAAAAGCATGGAGTAACGATGATTATTATCTCCCATAAGCTGAATGAGATCAGCTATGTGGCAGATGCCATCACTGTTATTCGTGACGGTCATACGATTGAGACATTGACCAAAGGTGTGGACGATTTCTCGGAGGATCGTATTATTAAGGGCATGGTCGGACGCGAGATGACAAATCGTTATCCGATCCGCGAGGGAGTCACCATAGGGGACACAATTTTTGAAGTTCAGAATTGGAATGTATATCATCCGGAGGATCCGAATCGTCAGGTATTAAAGGATGTAAATATTAAGGTAAGAGCCGGTGAGGTAGTCGGGCTTGCAGGCCTGATGGGAGCCGGACGTACAGAGCTTGCCATGAGCGTATTCGGAAAATCTTATGGACAGAAAATATCCGGTACCGTGAAGATGAACGGCAGGGAAGTAGACTTAAAGGATGTAAGAACTGCTATTGACAACAAACTGGCATATGTGTCTGAAGACCGGAAGGGAAATGGACTGGTTCTGATTGACGATATCAAGAGAAATATGACTATGGCTGCGCTCCGTAATTTCTTTTCCAAGAACGGCGTTGTAAACGCCAATGAGGAGATTGTGAAGGCAGAGGAATATAAGAAACTTATTAATGTAAAAGCAAACTCCATTGATCAGGCGGTAGGTTCTCTGTCAGGAGGTAATCAGCAGAAGGTTGTCCTTGCCAAATGGATGCTGACCCAGCCGGACGTGCTGATTCTGGATGAGCCGACCCGCGGTATCGACGTAGGCGCAAAATACGAGATTTACTGTGTGATTAATGATCTGGCAAAGGCGGGGAAAGCGGTTATTGTTATTTCCTCCGAGATGCCGGAAATTATCGGTACCTGTGACCGACTGTACATTATCAACGAAGGCCATATTGCAGGCGAGCTGGGGAAAGAAGAGATGACTCAGGAGCGGATTATGGGCTGTATTATGGCAGACAACAGGAAAGGTGAGTAAATCATGGAAAACAAAAAAGTAGTAAATATTGATATGAGACAGTACGGTATGGTACTGGCCCTGATTGCGGTTTATATTATCTTTGCGGTTCTGACCGGCGGTAAGAATATGTCCCCGGCAAATATTAACAACTTAATCATGCAGAATGGTTACATCGTTATCCTGGCAGTTGGCATGCTGCTCTGTGTACTGACCGGTAACGTTGACCTTGGAGTCGGTTCTGTTGTAGCTACCTGCGGCGCCGTGATCGGTATCGGAATGGTGGACTATGGATGGAATATGTGGATTGCTATTATCGCAGCTCTGATCGTCGGTCTTTTGTGCGGTATGTTTGCAGGCTTCTTTATTTCCAAACTGGGTATTCCTCCTTTTATCGTAACTCTGGCAACCATGCTGATGGGCCGCGGACTTACCTACGTTTTGCTTCAGGCACAGACGAAAGGACCCCTTCCGGATAATTTTGTATACATAGGAGCAGGCTTTCTTCCGACTATTAAAATTGGTGCGGAAGGCGCTCAGATTGATTTGGTATGTTTGATTGTGGCGGCGGTTGTCTCTGTATTGATTGTTCTGTCTGAGTTAAAGAGTATTGCAACTAAGAAAAAATATGGTTTTGCTACGAACCCGGTATGGCAGTTAATTGTGAAAAATGCAATTATCCTTGTAATTGTGTGGTTCTTCTTCTACAAACTGGCACGCTACAGCGGTATTCCGTTCGTGCTTGTGGTGATGGCAGCGCTGGTTGGACTGTATCATTTTATCACGACCAAGACGGTTGCAGGCCGTCAGGTCTATGCTCTTGGAGGAAACGCAAAGGCAGCAAAGCTGTCCGGTATCAATACAGAAAGAGTATTTTTCTGGGTATATACCAACATGGGACTGCTCTGTGCGGTAGCCGGCATTGTATTATCTGCACGTAATGCATCCGCTACGCCAAAGGCCGGCGACCAGTTCGAGATGGATGCGATTGCTTCCTGCTATATCGGCGGCGCAGCTACCTCCGGCGGTGTCGGTACCATTATCGGCGCGGTTGTAGGCGCATTCATTATGGGTATTCTGAATAATGGTATGTCTCTGTACGGATTCTCCACCGACCTTCAGAAAATTGTAAAGGGCGCTGTTCTTCTTGGCGCTGTAACTGTGGATCTGGTATCCAAACGTAAAAAATAAGTTTTAAAACAAAAGGAAGGGCTGTCCTCCGGGGCAGCCCTGTTGAATAGAATGAAGCAGCAGGAACCCAAATATATTTCATTAGTAAACTGGATAAAAGAAAAGATCAGTGCGCGTGAACTGCATCCGGGGGAGAAGCTGTATTCGGAAAATGAACTGAGCGGGATGTTCGGCCTGAGCCGGCAGACTGTCCGTCATGCAATGGGAATCCTGGAGGCTGAGGGACTTGTGGAGCGGATTCGGGGCAGCGGGACTTATATCGGCAGCCGCAGAGGGACGGTCCGCAGGAGAACGATGAATATTGCGGTGGTCAGCACCTACGTGGATGGATACATTTTTCCTCCGACCTTACAGGGAATTGTACAGACGCTTTCGGGAGCGGGCTATATGACCCAGATTGCCTTTACCAACAACAGAGTGGATAATGAACGGAAGATTCTGGAGGGGATTCTGGAGAAGGACAATGTGGACGGGGTCATTGTGGAGGCGACAAAAAGCGCTCTGCCGAATCCGAATCTGGAATATTACCGGGAGCTTCAGAAGAGACAGATTGCACTTTTGTTTTTTAACTGTGTATATCCGGAGCTGAGGGCGCCGATTGTAGCGCTGGACGACATACGTGTGGCGGAGGATGCGATGGAATATCTGTTTTCCCAGGGGCATAGGAAGATAGGGGGAATCTTCAAAGCGGATGACGGGCAGGGGAGACTTCGCTATGCGGGATATGTAGAAGCGCTTCTGAAGGCCGGTTTAGGTGTGGACGACCGGAAAATTCTGTGGATCGATACGGAGGATCAAAAGACGCTGAGAAATATCAGCAGTTCGGTGCTGCGCCGTCTGACGGATTGTACGGCAGTGTTCTGCTATAATGATGAAGTGGCCTACGGACTGGTGGAGCTTTTACGCAAGGAAGGCTTCCGCGTCCCGGGACAACTGTCAATTGTCAGCATTGACGGTTCGGAGCTGTCCCTTCTGGCAGAGCCGAAGATCACATCCGTTCCGTATCCTATGGAGGAGCTGGGACAGAAGGCTGCAAAAAATATGATTCGCCTGATTGATGAGCCGGATTTTGACGGAAGCTTCTTATTTCGTCCGGCTATCCTGATACGTGACTCTGTTAGAAAGGTTGGAGGGAGCGGATAGATGGAAAATGAAAAGAAAAGGTATCCTTCAAAGATTTCTTTGATTCTGCGGATTGTCGTATCAGCATACCTCTTGTATCTGGTATGGGGGCTTAGAGGGGCTCCTGCAAGCCATACAGGAGCGGAAAGGCTGCTTTTCATTGCTGCGATGGCGCTTTTTACAGTCGTTGCAGTTGCATTAGGAGGATTTTCACTGAGAGCTTATCTGAAGGGAGAATATGACCGGCCTGAAGATGAGGATGGCTCAGAGGAATAAATGTTGTTAAAAATATAGGAGGAATTGTAAGATGAAAAATTATAAGTTTTGGTTCTGTACAGGTTCTCAGGATCTGTATGGAGACGAGTGTCTGAGGAAAGTTGCCGAGCATTCTGCAAAGATCGTAGAGGGAATCAATGCAGGAGGCAGACTTCCGTTTGAAGTGATATTAAAGCCGACTCTGATCAGTCAGGCATCCATCCGCCAGACACTGAACGATGCCAATAATGATCCGGACTGTGCCGGGGTTATTACCTGGATGCACACCTTTTCCCCTGCTAAAATGTGGATTATCGGGCTGCAGGAGTATAAAAAGCCGCTGTGCCATCTGCTGACCCAGTTCAACGAAGAGATTCCGTATGGAACGATTGATATGGATTTCATGAATGAAAACCAGTCTGCACACGGCGATCGTGAGTATGGACATATTGTAAGCCGTATGGGGATGGAAAGAAAGCTGATCTTCGGACACTGGAATAACCCGGAGGTTCAGGAGAGACTGGGAAGCTGGATGCGTACTGCAGTTGGCGTTATGGAATCTTCTCATATCCGTGTATGCCGTGTAGGCGATAATATGAATAACGTGGCAGTTACCGAGGGCGATAAGGTAGAAGCGCAGATTAAATTCGGCTGGGAAATTGACCACTACAATGTAAACGATCTGGTAGAGTATGTGGATGCAGTGCCGCAGGGCGATGTGGATGCGCTTGTTGAAGAATATTACAGCAAATATCAGATTTTGCTGGAGGGAAGAGACGAAGCAGAGTTCCGCAGACATGTGGCGGTTCAGGCTCAGATTGAGATCGGTTCAGAGAAGTTTTTAAAGGACGGAGATTATCATGCAATCGTTACTCATTTCGGCATGCTGGGCGGCTTAAAGCAGCTTCCGGGTCTGGCTATGCAGAGACTGATGGAAAAAGGCTATGGCTTCGGCGCAGAGGGAGACTGGAAAACAGCAGCTATGGTCCGCCTGATGAAGATTATGACGGAGGGAACCCCGAATGCAAAAGGAACCTCCTTTATGGAGGATTATACCTATAATCTGGTGCCGGGTAAGGAAGGCATTTTACAGTCTCATATGCTGGAAGTATGCCCGACGATCTCTGAGGGACCAATCTCCATTAAGGTTCAGCCTCTGTCTATGGGCAACCGCGAGGACCCGGCCCGTCTTGTATTTACCTCCAAGACCGGCCCGGCAGTAGCAACCTCTCTGGTGGATCTGGGAAATCGTTTCCGCCTTATCATCAATGCGGTAGACTGCAAGAAGGTAGAACAGCCAATGCCGAAGCTTCCGGTAGCAACCGCGTTCTGGACTCCTCAGCCGAATCTGGCGGTAGGTACGGAGAGCTGGATTCTGGCCGGCGGCGCTCATCATTCCGCATTCTCCTATGACCTTTCTGTGGAACAGATGGTTGACTGGGCGGCAGCTATGGGCATTGAAAGTGTTGTTATTGATAACAATACTACCATCCGCGATTTCAAAAATGAATTAAAGTGGAACGCGATTGCTTATAAATAAGTAGGAGGGATTGGAGAATGCTGGAGGAATTAAAACAGAAAGTATTTGAAGCCAATATGCTGCTTCCGAAATACGGACTTGTAACCTTCACCTGGGGAAATGTCAGTGGGATCGACCGCGAAAGCGGACTGTTCGTTATTAAACCCAGCGGCGTGGATTATGAGACTATGACAAAGGATGATATGGTAGTTATGGACTTAAACGGCAACAGAGTTGAGGGACATTACAAACCATCCTCTGATACGCCGACCCACCTGGAGCTTTACAAAGCGTTTCCGGAGGTCGGAGGAATCGTACATACCCATTCCTCTTATGCAACAAGCTGGGCGCAGGCAGGCAGAGGTATTCCATGCTATGGAACCACCCATGCAGACTATATGTATGGCGAGATTCCCTGTGCGCGCTGTCTGTCGAAGGAAGAGATTGACGGCGCCTATGAAGAAAATACAGGACATCTGATTGTGGAATTGTTCAAATCACTGGACAAAGATCCGATGGCTGTTCCTGCAGTGCTCTGTAAAAACCATGGTCCGTTTGCATGGGGCAAAGATCCTCACGAAGCAGTACACAACGCAGTGGTGCTGGAGGAGGTAGCCAAGATGGCTTACCGTGCAGAGACCATCAATGCAAGAATCCAGCCGGCTCCGCAGGAGCTTCAGGATAAACATTATTTCCGTAAACATGGAGCTAATGCTTATTATGGGCAGGATACAAAATAATTGATTATTTCAGGGAGAGGCCGCCGCCATAAAATGGTATTCTGCGGTCTCTCTTTTTGCGGTCAGGACAAACGCCGGAGGCTTTATCTGTCCTTATTTACAGATGTTTTTCAGACTTTTTACAAAAAACAGTTGTTTTCTTTGAGCAATCCAATTATAATCAATACTAGTCTTTTTTTAAAACGAGGAGATAAAGTGATGAAGAAGGTTGTCAAATTTGGAGGAAGCTCTCTGGCAAGCGCGGAGCAGTTTCAAAAGGTAGGAAAGATTATTCTTGCAGATGAAGACCGCCGCTATGTAGTTCCTTCGGCGCCCGGCAAACGTTTTGGAGGAGATACCAAGGTGACGGATATGCTGTATCAGTGCTATTATTCTGCCGCAAACGGCGAGGACTTCAGCGGAATGCTGAAGCAGATTAAAGCACGTTACAATGAGATTATCGGCGGGCTGAATCTGAAGCTTTCTCTTGATAAAGAATTTGAAGTCATTGCGGAAAATTTTGCAAACAAAGCGGGAAGCGATTATGCGGCGTCCAGAGGAGAATATTTGAATGGCATCGTTATGGCGGCATATATCAATTATCCTTTTGTGGACGCGGCAGAGGTGATCCGTTTTTCGGAAAATGGAAGCTTTGATATAAATACAACAGATAAGCTTCTGGGAGGAAGGCTGGCGGATATGCCGTGCGCGGTTATTCCCGGCTTCTATGGAGCGTATGAGGACGGCAGAATTAAAACCTTTTCCAGAGGCGGCTCTGATATTACAGGCTCCATTGTGGCCAAGGCGGTGGGAGCGGATCTGTATGAGAACTGGACGGATGTATCCGGCTTTCTGGTGACAGATCCCAGGCTGATTCAGGAACCGGAGGTGATTGATACCATTACCTACCGGGAGCTTCGGGAGCTGTCCTATATGGGGGCGACCGTTCTGCATGAGGAGGCTATTTTTCCGGTGCGGAAGGCGGGAATCCCCATTAATATCCGCAATACGAACCGTCCGGAAGACAGCGGAACGATGATTGTGGCAAGCACCTGTCATAAACCGAAATTTACGATTACCGGTATTGCCGGCAAGAAGGGCTTTGTTACTGTCAACATTGAGAAGGATATGATGAATTCGGAGATTGGTTTCGGACGCCGGGTGCTGGAGGAATTTGAGAAACAGGGAATTTCTTTTGAGCATATCCCGTCAGGCATTGACACCATGAGCATTGTAGTTCACCAGGATGAGTTTGAAGAGCATGAACAGAAGGTGCTGGCCGGCATTCAGAGGGCGGTGAATCCGGACTATCTGGAGGTAGAAGGAGATTTGGCGCTGATTGCGGTAGTCGGACGCGCAATGAGAGCGAACCGGGGAACTGCGGGACGGATATTTTCTGCTCTGGCCCATGCGAATGTCAATGTAAAGATGATTGACCAGGGCTCCAGCGAATGGAACATCATTGTCGGAGTCAGGAATGAGGACTTTGAGAAGGCGATCAAAGCAATCTATGATATCTTTATTACGACACAGCTATAAGGGAACAGGCTCCTGTCACTGGCGCAGCGGTATAGGAGCTTTTCCTTTTTCTTTATGAATCTAAAGAATCCTTAAAATTTTGTGAATTCCCACCTTACGATAAAATTCTATGATATACTTCGGAAGAAAAATATATAGA
>VSNE01000087.1 GCA_009774155.1 Lachnospiraceae bacterium | reverse complement strand
ATAATAAGAAGTGCTATGCGCAAGGAGGAGAGAGATGAGCAATAATACAACTCCGAACGGAGATAAAAATAGTAAGGAGCCGAAGAACCGCCAGAGCATGATTATGTTTGCTGTTTTTATGCTGGTGGGGATTCTGGTGTGGAGCTTTCTGCAGAAATCCTTTACGGATGCGACCACAAAGCAGATTTCTTACAGTGAATTCGTAGCCATGCTGGAAGAGGACAGGATTTCCAAAGTGGAGGAAACCTACAGCACCTGGAAGATTACCCCGAAGGATCAGCCTATCGAGGGCGTGGAGCTTACTTACTATACAGGAAAGATGAATGATGAAGAGCTGCTTCCCATGATGAAGGAAAAGGGGATCGAAATTAACCCATATATACCGGATACTACGTCAGGGTGGATCTATGAGATTGCAAGCATTCTGCTGCCGGTTTTGTTAATCTGGCTGGTATTTGGATTTGTTATACGCCGGATGGGCGGCGGGGGCATGATGGGAGTCGGAAAGAGCAAGGCCAAGGTTTATATCGAAAAAGAGACCGGTGTAACATTCAAAGATGTGGCCGGCCAGGAGGAGGCAAAGGAATCTCTTGTGGAAGTGGTGGACTTCCTTCATAATCCGGAACGGTATGCAGAAATCGGCGCAAAGCTGCCAAAGGGAGCTCTGCTGGTAGGCCCTCCCGGTACGGGTAAGACACTGCTGGCAAAAGCGGTTGCAGGGGAGGCACATGTGCCGTTTTTTTCCCTGTCCGGGTCTGACTTTGTAGAAATGTTTGTGGGAGTGGGAGCCTCCCGTGTCCGGGATTTGTTCGAGGAGGCAAAGAAGAACGCTCCCTGTATTATTTTTATTGACGAGATTGACGCAATCGGCAAGAGCCGGGATTCCAAGCTCGGCGGCAATGATGAACGGGAACAGACGCTGAACCAGCTTCTGGCGGAAATGGACGGCTTTGAGAGCAATAAAGCATGTCTGGTTCTGGCGGCGACCAACCGTCCGGAGGTTCTGGATCAGGCGCTTCTGCGTCCGGGACGGTTTGACCGCAGAATCATTGTGGATCGCCCGGATCTGAAGGGCCGTGTGGATGTGCTGAAGGTACATGCGAAGAATGTGCGTCTGGATGAAACCGTGGATCTGGAGGCAATTGCGCTGGCTACCAGCGGCGCGGTAGGCTCCGATTTGGCAAATATGATTAATGAGGCGGCCATTCTGGCGGTGAAGGACGGCCGGAAGGCGGTTTCCCAGAAGGATTTGTTTGAGGCCGTAGAGGTGGTTCTTGTAGGAAAGGAGAAAAAGGACCGCATTCTTGGAGTGGAGGAGCGGAAAATCGTATCCTATCATGAGGTGGGGCATGCGCTGGTCAGCGCCCTTCAGAAGGATTCGGAGCCGGTACAGAAGATTACGATTGTGCCCCGTACTATGGGGGCGCTGGGATATGTAATGCAGGTGCCGGAGGAGGAGAAGTATCTGAATACGAAGAAGGAAATTGAGGCTATGCTGGTAGGATATCTGGGAGGCCGGGCGGCGGAGGAAATTGTATTCGATACAGTGACAACAGGAGCTGCCAATGATATCCAGAAGGCGACAAAGCTTGCCAGGGCTATGGTGACTCAGTATGGGATGTCTGACAAGTTCGGTCTGATGGGGCTGGAATCTAAGGAGAGCATGTATCTGAACAACGGTACAGTCTTAAACTGCAGTGATAATACGGCCGCGGATGTGGATGCGGAAATTATGCGGATTCTGAAGGAATCCTATGAAGAAGCAAAGAGACTTCTTTGTGAAAACCGGGAATGTCTGGATAAGATTTCTGAATTCCTGATTGAAAAAGAGACGATTACAGGAAAGGAATTCATGGAGATTTTCCGCAGGGTAAAGGATGAGTCGGAAGAATATTATCAGGAAGAGCTGATATTTGCAGAATAATCGGTAAGGGGCTGTTGCGGGGCGCAGCTCCTTTTTGACACTTGGGAGTAAGGCTATGGGATTTAATATTGAAGAAGAACTGAAGAAGCTTCCTGCAAAGCCCGGGGTATACCTGATGCATGACGAACGGGATGTTATTATTTATGTGGGGAAAGCGGTTTCTCTAAAGAACCGGGTGAGACAGTATTTTCAGGCCAGCAGGAATAAGGGTGTGAAAATTGAACAGATGGTCACGCACATTGCCAGATTCGAGTATATTATTACGGACTCAGAGGTGGAGGCTCTGGTGCTGGAGTGCAATCTGATCAAGGAGCACCGTCCCAAGTACAATACGATGCTTATGGACGATAAGGCATATCCATTTATCAAGGTGACTGTTCAGGAGGAATTTCCACGGGTGATGCTTTCCCGTCAGATGCATAAGGACAAAGCGAAATATTATGGGCCGTATACAAGCGCCGGAGCGGTGAAGGATACGATAGATTTAATTCACAAGCTCTACGGCATCCGCACGTGCAATAAAGCGCTGCCCAGAATGCAGGGGAAGGAAAGACCCTGTCTGAACTATCATATTCATCAGTGTCCGGCGCCCTGCCAGGGGTATATTTCTAAAGAGGCATATGGAGAGTCGGTGAAAAAAGCGCTGGCCTTTCTGAACGGCAGTTATGCCCCTGTATTAAAGGAGCTGCAGGAGAAGATGAATACGGCTTCCGAGAATCTGGAGTTTGAAAAGGCCATTGAATACCGGGAGCTTTTGAACAGTGTGAATAAGATTGCCCAGAAGCAGAAGATTACAAGCAGCGATATGGAGGACAAGGATGTGATCGCCCTGGCGGCCGACAAGGAGGATGCGGTTGTACAGATTTTTTTTATCCGGGACGGAAGGCTGATTGGGCGGGATCATTTCTGCCTGCATATTGCAGGAGACGAGGAAAAGAAGGAAATTCTTGCCGCTTTTCTGAAGCAGTTTTATGCAGGAACGCCATATATTCCCCGGGAGCTGATGGTTCAGTATGAGCTTGAGGAAAAGGAACTGCTTGAGGAATGGCTGAGCGCAAGGAGGGGGCAGAGGGTACATATCCGGGTTCCGAAAAAAGGAGAGAAGGAAAAACTGGTGGAGCTTGCCCAGAAAAACGCGGACATGGTACTGACGCAGGATAAGGAGCGGATCAGGAGAGAAGAGGGCCGGACCATTGGGGCCATGAAGGAGATTGCCAGGCTGCTGGGACTGCCGGATATCAGCCGGGTAGAAGCCTATGATATATCTAATATCAGCGGTTTTCAGACAGTAGGCTCTATGGTGGTCTATGAAAAGGGCAGGCCGAAGAGATCCGATTACAGGAAGTTCAGGATTCAGGGGGTACAGGGAGCGGATGACTACGCCAGCATGAGAGAGATGCTGACCAGAAGATTATCCCATTATGAGAATTACCCTGATTTGATTATGATGGACGGCGGCAGAGGGCAGGTCAATATTGCGCTGAAGGTCATGGAGGCTGTGGGAGTGCATGTGCCGGTCTGCGGCATGGTGAAGGACGATAAGCATCGTACCAGAGGCATTTATTATAATAATGTAGAGATTCCCATCAGCAGGGACAGCGAGGGCTTCCGCCTGGTGACCAGGATACAGGATGAAGCGCATCGGTTTGCTATCGAATATCACCGTTCCTTAAGAAGCAGGGAGCAGGTGCATTCGGTTCTGGATGATATCAAAGGAATCGGCCCGGCCCGGAGAAAGGCCCTGATGAAGAGCTTTCAGACACTGGATGCTATCAGAAGAGCAAGCGTGGATGAGCTTGCGGAGGCAGAGGGCATGAACAGAAGGGCGGCACAGCAGGTGTTTGATTTCTTTCATGTTGATAAGTCCGAATAAAAATGCTACACTAGGAATAGTTATGAGCCGGATGGACATTCCGGCGGGGTAAAAAGGAGAAGGAGAACATACCTATGCAGACAGTATCATTGAATAAAATGATTGAAAAACTGGGATTAAAGAATCTGGTTCCGGAGGTTGAAACTGACGGGATTGAGATTAACAGTCCTGATATTAACCGTCCGGCGCTTCAGCTGGCGGGATACTTTGAACATTTTGCCTGTGAGCGGGTACAGATTATCGGCTATGTAGAACACACTTATCTTAAAAGCCTTGACCAGGAAGAAAAAATGAAAAATTATGAAAGGTTTATGTCCAGCAATATTCCGTGTATCATCTATGCATCGAGGACAGAGCCGGATGAAGAGATGATAGAGATGGCAAAAAAATATCAGAAGCCTCTGCTCTACAGCGAACGTCAGACCTCGCCTCTGATGGCGGAAGTCATTCGCTGGCTGAACGTGGAACTGGCGCCCTGTATTTCGATCCACGGCGTATTGGTGGATGTATACGGTGAAGGCGTGCTGATCATGGGGGAAAGCGGCATAGGAAAGAGCGAAGCCGCGCTTGAACTCCTGAAGCGGGGACACCGTCTGATTACGGATGACGTGGTTGAAATCCATAAGGTCAGCGACGATACACTGGTGGGAACCTCGCCGGAAATCACAAGGCATTTTATCGAGCTTCGCGGTATCGGCATTATTGATGTAAAAACTCTGTACGGTGTGGAAAGCGTAAAGGAAACCCAAAGTATTGACATGGTTATTAAGCTGGAGGAATGGGACAAGGATAAGGAGTACGATCGTCTTGGACTGAACGAGGAATATACAGAGTTTCTCGGCAACAAGATCATCTGCCATTCCATTCCGATCCGTCCGGGCAGGAATCTGGCGATTATTGTAGAGTCTGCGGCAGTGAACCACAGACAGAAGAAGATGGGCTATAATGCGGCGCAGGAGCTGTACCGGAGGGTCCAGGAGAGTATTAACAGGAATAAGCATTAAAAAAAGCAGGGGAGGTTTGAAGATGGGAAATTATTGCTTTGGAATTGATGTGGGCGGGACAACGGTGAAGATGGGACTGTTCAGGATTGACGGACAGGTTCTGGATAAATGGGAAATTCCAACCAGAACAGAGAACGGCGGAAAAGCGATTCTGCCGGACATTGCGGCTTCCGTTCTTGCAAAGCTGAAAGAAAAAGGAATTGACAAAGAGGAGGTATCCGGAATCGGAATCGGAGTTCCGGGGCCCATTAACGCGGAAGGCACTGTCCCTCATACCGCAAATCTTGGATGGGGCTATAAGGAAGTGACAAAGGAGCTGCAGGAGCTGACCGGCCTGATCTGCAAAGGGGGTAATGACGCGAATGTGGCCGCTTTGGGAGAAATGTGGAAAGGCGCTGCCGCGGGACATAAGAGCGGCGTAATGGTAACGCTTGGAACCGGAGTGGGCGGCGGTATTATTATTGAAGGCAGGATCATAGCCGGAACAAACGGCGCAGGGGGAGAAATCGGGCATATTCATGTGGACGACAGCATTCCGTGGAACTGCGGATGCGGCAATCAGGGATGCCTTGAGCAGGTGGCGTCGGCCAATGGAACAGTCCGCCTTGCAAAATGGATGATGGAGGGAAAAGAGATACAGACCATTCTTCGGCCGGATACTATGACCTCCAAGGATATTTGGGATGCGGTGAAGGCGGGCGACGCCTTTGCGGCAGAGGTGGCGGAGCGCTTTGGAAAATACCTGGGCCTGGCTCTTGCAAATATTGCAAGCACGGTTGATCCGGAAGTGTTTGTGATTGGCGGCGGCGTATCTAAAGCAGGCGTAATTATTCTGGATTATATAAAGAAATACTACGTAAAATATACCTTTAAGGGATGCAGGAACGCGGAATTCGTACTGGCTACGCTGGGAAATGACGCGGGAATTTTTGGTTCTGCAAAGCTGGTGATTGAGGAATAAAAAAAACAGAATAAAAAAATCAGGGAATACCGTTTTGCAGCTTACAGAATGGTATTCCCTTTTTATTCCTGACTATTTTATCGTTGCTTTTTTGCTGAGTCCCTTTGACTGCAGGAGCTTCTTATAGGTCTTGATTTTTCCCTTCGGAACCTTTACGGAAGCCTTGGGGTGGGTTCCCTTAAAAGCGTCGCTGCCTATCTTTTTGGAAGTCAGCTTGGAGCTTTTGATTGTAATGGTGCTCAGTTTCTTGCAGCCATAGAATGCCTGCCTGCCGATTTGAGTGACTTTGGAAGGAATGGTGATCTTTGTCAGCGCGGTGCATTTGTAAAATGCCCTGTCGCTGATGGTCTTTACGTTTGCTCCAACCCCAACGGTTTTTAGCTTCTTGCATCCATAAAACGCCCTGGAACCGATGGAGGTCACATTTTTGCCGATTACCGCCTTGGTGACTGCTGTATTGTTCTTGAATGCATTGGCGGCAATGGAGGTTACCTTATAGGTAATCCCGTCCACTTTTATGACGGACGGTATGGTTACGGACGTTTTCTTTGAGCTGGCGGGCTTTGTGTAGGCTACCTTTGGAGAAGAGCCGGATGCAGTAACCTTATACACGCCGCCGGATGCAGCATCCTTTAGGATAGTTCCTTTTTCGGCAGCTTTGTCAGTACCGGGCTCCGGATCGTCTGCCGAATCCAGAGAGAAAAACCGCACCGTATAGCTGATTTTCCCGGAAGAAGCTCCGGTGATGGTTACGTCAAAGATATCTCCCTCATGATAGGTACCCATATTATCCGGACGGAAAATAATGCAGCCCGGCATGCCGTACCCGGCGTTATTCACATAAAAAGCCCCGTCGGCAGAAGAGCCGGAAAAGCTCCACGTCTTTTTGTCACTGCGCCGAACCAGCTTCACACGGATGGCTGAAGCAGTCTCGATCTGTCCCGTAGAAACAGACCATGGAAACTGCGTATTGAAATATTCAACAGGCATATTCTGAGCCGGCCATGCTACGTTATTGTAGGAGGAAGCGCGGCTGCGGTCAAATACATATACGGCGCTGTGGGTTCCTACCATGCCGAATCCGGTTTTGGCCATGGCGGGATTCAAGATCCAGCGTCTGTGGCCGACCCGGCTGATGTTGGAGGAATCTCCGTCATTCATCCAGCCCTGTACAATCGCCTGTCCCAGCGTCGGGTATCCCCATGCGATATTGGAGCTGCCTGCGCCGGAACATCCCATCTGATACAGACTGTCATCCATACCGGACGGCTTTGCTGGATAATGACTAATTTCGTTGTTGATCTCATTCAGCAGCATACCTGCCTGAGCCTTCTGAGAATAGGTATCATCCAGCTTTACATCCGCATCAATTCCTGCAATATAACGCATCCAGTTGAGAATGCTCAGAGCCGATTTCTGGGCTGCCGCAGACAGCCTGCCTGCCTTATAAGGTGCGGTGGTCACCGGCTTTTGGGAGTAAGCAGGACTGTCGGATATGCTTGCGCCGGAATTTTTAATAAAGGCCCGGATCTCACTCTGGGTGTGTGTCTGCACATTCAGGCCCTGTGCCTGTGCAGGAAGAGTAATCATTCCCCAACAAAGGAACAGTGCTGCAATTCTGCAGAAAACAGATGCGGTACGTTGGTATTTCGGTTTCATAAAAACTGCCCTCTCTTTCATAGTAATATGGTTATTATACTCCCGCGCCATATATTTTTCAAGAAAGGCCGGTTTTTGACCGCAGATATATTTGTACTCGGCGGAATGCTAATTTTTCCGGATGGCCGCCCGTTTTCTAAGCGTTGGGTCCAGAATTTTTTTTCGGATACGCAGGCTTTTCGGAGTGATCTCAAGAAGCTCATCCGTATCGATAAATTCCAGACACTGCTCCAGGCTTAAAATCTTTGGAGGCGTCAGCTTCAGCGCCTCGTCTGCGCTGGAGGAACGGGTATTGGTCAGCTTTTTGGTTTTGCAGACATTCAGCTCAATATCCTCAGCTTTGCCGTTCTGTCCTACCACCATACCGGAATAGACCCTTTCTCCGGGCCCGATAAAGAGGGTTCCCCGCTCCTGTGCGTTGAACAGGCCGTAGGTGATGGACTCTCCGGATTCAAAGGCAATCAGGGAACCCTGTCTGCGGTACTGGATATCCCCTTTATACGGCTCATAGCCGTTAAAAATTGTATTCAGCACGCCGGTTCCCTTGGTGTCGGTCATAAACTCGCCCCGGTAGCCGATCAGTCCCCGGGACGGGATTGAGAACTCCAGGCGGGTGGAACCGCTGCTGTTTGTGTGCATGTTCAGAAGCTCTCCCTTGCGTTCTCCTAATTTCTGAATAACGCTTCCTGCATAATTGTCGTCCACATCCACATAAGCCAGCTCCATTGGCTCCAGCTTTTTCCCTTTTTCATCATAATGATAAAGAACCTCTGCCTTACTGACGGAAAATTCGTAGCCTTCCCGGCGCATATTTTCAATCAGAACGGACAGATGAAGTTCCCCGCGTCCGGACACCTTAAAGCTGTCCGTATTTTCGGTTTCTTCCACGCGGAGGCTTACATCCGTATTCAGTTCGCGGAACAGACGGTCACGCAGATGGCGGGAGGTGATATATTTTCCTTCTGTACCGGCCAGAGGGCTGTCGTTTACATTAAACTGCATGGAAATGGTCGGTTCGGAAATCTTCTGAAACGGAATTGCGTTTGGTGTTTCCGGGGAGCAGATGGTATCTCCGATATGCAGATCCGCAATGCCGGAGACAGCGACAATGGAGCCGACTGTGGCCGCTGCCACATCAACCTTGTTCAGACCGTCAAATTCGTAAAGTCTGCTGATTTTCACTTTTTTAATTTTATCAGGCTCATGATGATTGACGATCACAACATCCTGGTTCACATTCACATTTCCGTTGTCGATCTTTCCCACACCGATGCGCCCCACATATTCATTGTAGTCAATGGTGCTGATAAGTATTTGGACAGATGCATCCGGGTCTCCTTCCGGAGCCGGAATATAGTCCAGAATGGTATCGAATAACGGAGTCATATCCGTGCCCGGCTCATCCGGGTTCAGGGAAGCATAGCCGCTTTTGGCTGAAGCGAATACGAACGGACAATCCAGCTGTTCGTCGGAAGCATCCAGATCCATCAGAAGCTCCAGCACTTCGTCAATGACTTCGTTTGGACGGGCTTCCGGGCGGTCAATTTTATTAATGCAGACAATGACCGGAAGATCCAGATCCAGCGCCTTTTGGAGTACAAAACGGGTCTGCGGCATAGAGCCTTCAAAGGCGTCAACTACGAGAATAACGCCATTTACCATTTTAAGGACCCGCTCTACCTCTCCGCCGAAGTCTGCATGGCCCGGGGTATCAATAATATTGATTTTCACATCTTTATAGAAAACAGCCGTGTTTTTGGAAAGGATCGTGATTCCGCGTTCTCTCTCAATATCGTTGGAATCCATGACCCGTTCGGCCACCTCCTGATTGGCGCGGAAAACGCCGCTCTGCTTGAGCAATTCATCTACCAGCGTCGTTTTGCCGTGGTCTACATGGGCAATAATCGCTATGTTTCTTACATCGTTACGTTTCATAAGTCAAACCTCTTCCTGCTTGCTAATCTCATTCAACTGTTCTTACAAAATTAATAGTGTATCACAT
>VSNE01000086.1:2927-9426 GCA_009774155.1 Lachnospiraceae bacterium | reverse complement strand
CTTCTGATCTTCAGAAATTACATTTTGCGGAAACTCAAAGCTTAACAGAGAAATTATATTAATTAAAGTGAGGAGATTGTTTCATGGAAAAGACGATGGAAAAGATTGTGGCTCTGGCTAAGAACCGGGGATTTGTGTATCCCGGTTCCGAGATCTACGGAGGGCTGGCAAATACCTGGGATTATGGCAATTTAGGTGTGGAATTAAAGAATAATGTGAAAAAGGCATGGTGGCAGAAGTTTGTTCAGGAGAATCCGTATAATGTAGGCGTGGACTGCGCGATTCTGATGAACCCGCAGACATGGGTCGCTTCCGGACATTTGGGCGGATTCTCCGATCCTCTGATGGACTGCAAGGCATGCAAGGAGCGTTTCCGTGCAGATAAGCTGATTGAAGATTATATGGAAGCAAACGGCATTACCGTGGAAGGCTCGGTAGACGGCTGGTCTCAGGAGGAGATGAAGAAGTATATTGATGAGCACGATGTTGTCTGCCCAAGCTGCGGCAAAAAGGACTTCACGGATATCCGCCAGTTTAACCTGATGTTCAAGACTTTTCAGGGTGTTACAGAGGATGCGAAAAACACAGTCTACTTAAGGCCGGAGACTGCCCAGGGCATTTTCGTCAATTTTAAAAATGTACAGAGAACCTCCCGCAAAAAGGTTCCCTTCGGCATCGGACAGATCGGAAAGTCGTTCCGCAACGAAATTACGCCGGGCAACTTTACATTCCGTACCCGTGAATTTGAGCAGATGGAACTGGAGTTTTTCTGCAAACCGGGCACGGATCTGGAATGGTTCCAGTATTGGAGGGGATTCTGCCGTGACTGGCTTTTGAACCTTGGAATTAAGGAAGATGAGATGAGGCTGCGCGATCATTCTCCTGAGGAGCTTTGCTTCTACAGCAAAGGGACTACGGATATTGAGTTTCTGTTCCCGTTCGGGTGGGGCGAGCTGTGGGGCATCGCGGATCGTACAGATTATGATCTTACCCAGCATCAGAGCGTATCCGGTGAGGATATGAGTTATTTTGATGATGAGATCAAGGAAAAATATGTTCCTTATGTAATCGAACCGTCTCTTGGCGCAGACCGCGTGGTTCTGGCATTTCTTTGTTCTGCCTATGACGAGGAGGAGCTGGAGGGCGGAGACATGCGTACGGTTCTCCGGTTCCATCCTGCGCTGGCGCCGGTGAAAATAGGAGTGCTTCCGCTGTCCAAAAAGCTGAATGAGGGAGCGGAAAAAATTTACGCGCAGCTTTCCAGAAAATATAACTGTGAGTTTGACGACCGGGGAAATATCGGCAAGCGTTACCGCCGCCTGG
The DNA here is from genome assembly GCA_009774155.1 of Lachnospiraceae bacterium. Lineage (GTDB taxonomy): Bacteria > Bacillota > Clostridia > Lachnospirales > Lachnospiraceae > Hominiventricola. The sequence continues at coordinate 8,103 of VSNE01000086.1, read as the reverse complement.
ATGAGATTGGCACTCCATTCTGCGTTACTTATGATTTTGAATCTGAGACAGACGGCTGTGTAACTGTACGCGACCGCGATACTATGGCGCAGGAGCGTGTAAAGGTGGAAGAACTGAACGCCTACTTTGCAGAAAAGTTTGAGTTTTAAACGGAAAGAAATAATTGCAACCCGAAAGTTGTCAAAAGATGGAAATAACATTGAAAAACAAGTTTTTTCTGTGTTATAATATTTTGTATCATGATGTATTTCATCAAATTAATATTTTAGGAGGCTTTAAGAATGAGTGAATTAAAGGGCGCTATGATCATTGGGCAGTCCGGTGGTCCTTCTTCAGTAATCAATGCAAGCTGCTATGGAGCAATCAAAGCAGGGCTTGATGCTGACTGTATTACAAAAGTATATGGTGCTGCCAACGGCATCGTTGGCGTACTGAATGACAAGCTTTATATTATGGATGAAGAGGACCCTCAGGAGCTTGCCATTATGAAATATACTCCGTCCTCCGCGCTGGGTTCCTGCCGTTATAAAATTGCAGATCCGGATGTGGACGAGACTGATTATAAGAAGATTCTTGAAATTTTTAAGAAATATGACGTTCGTTATTTCTTCTACAACGGCGGAAATGATTCCATGGATACGTGCAACAAGATTTCCAAGTACATGAAAAAGGTTGGCTATGACTGCCGTGTTATGGGTATTCCGAAGACCATTGACAACGACCTGTTCGGCACTGATCACTGCCCGGGATTCGCTTCTGCTGCAAAATATATTGCAACGTCTTTAGTAGAGCTTTATCAGGATTCTCATGTATATGACAAGGGACAGGTTACCATTGTTGAGATTATGGGACGTCATGCAGGATGGCTTGCGGGCGCGGCTTCCCTGGCCGGCGTGGCAGGATATCCGGCAGATCTGATCTATCTTCCGGAGGTTGATTTCAAGATGGAAGAGTTCCTGGAGGATGTTAAGAATATCTGGAATGCGAATCAGAACGTGATTGTGGCTGTGTCTGAAGGAATTCACTATGCGGACGGTAAATTCGTATCCGAAGCAGAGACCTCCGCTACCGACGGCTTTGGACATGCACAGTTAGGAGGACTGGCCGCAAAGCTCGGGGATGTGGTTAAAAATGCCATTCCGGGCGTAAAGGTTCGCCCCATCGAGCTTTCCCTGCTGCAGCGCTGTGCAGAGCACTGCGCATCCCAGACAGACTCTGACGAGTCCTTTATGGCCGGTCAGACTGCGGTAAAGGAAGCTATCAAGGGCGTTACCGATAAGATGGTGGGCTTTAAGTGCGTCAGAGATGAGAACGGCTACAAGTGTGAGCCGGATCTGCTGGATCTTTCCAAAGTAGCTAACTTTGAGAAAAAGGTTCCGGTGGAATGGATCAACGAGAGGGGCAACAATGTGTCCGAGGAGTTTGTGAAATATGCGCTTCCTCTGATTCAGGGAGAAATTGAGATGAAAAAGGAGAATTCTCTTCCGCGCTTCGTAAAATTAAAAAAAGTGGTAGCTAAATAAGAGGATTTTAAAATGTGTATCGGCAGGCAGCCAATGGGATGCCTGCCGGTTTTTACATTTTGTAGGTACATGTTTGTCTGAAGTTGTTCTTTCTGTTAAAAACATATCAGAATAATACCGAAAAACTGTGAAAATAGCACAAAATCATGTTGACTTTCTGCAAGAATATGGTATGATAATTGTGTGCGCAGAGAGGGACTACGGTTACACGATGCGCTTTTTTTGTTTAATAATATTTTATTTAGGAGGGCATGTAATGGCAAAATGGGTTTATCTTTTTAAAGAAGGAGATGCCAGCATGAGAAACCTGCTGGGTGGAAAAGGGGCAAACCTGGCAGAGATGACAAACCTTGGCTTACCAATCCCGCAGGGATTTACCGTAACCACGGAGGCTTGTACGGATTATTATGACAATGATGAGAGAATCTCAGATGAGATTCAGGAACAGATTATGGCTGCGCTCGTTTTCCTTGAGGGACTTCAGGGAAAGAAATTCGGTGATACGGAAGATCCGCTGCTGGTATCTGTACGTTCCGGCGCGCGTGCTTCCATGCCTGGTATGATGGATACAATTCTGAATCTGGGCCTGAACGATGTGTCCGTGGAAGGCTTTGCCAAAAAGACCGGTAATCCGAGATTTGCTTATGATTCCTACCGCCGCTTCATCCAGATGTATTCAGATGTTGTTATGGAGGTTCCGAAGTCTTATTTTGAGAAAATTATCGATGAAGTGAAAGAGGCAAAGGGCGTTCATTTTGACACAGAGCTGACTGCTGAAGATTTAAAGGAATTGATTGAAAGATTTAAGGCTGTTTATAAAGAAGCAAAACAAGAGGATTTCCCCCAGGAGCCAAAGGAACAGTTAATGGGAGCAGTAAAAGCAGTGTTCCGTTCCTGGGACAACCCCCGTGCAATCGTATACCGCCGTATGAACGATATTCCGGGTGACTGGGGAACCGCCGTTAACGTACAGGCAATGGTATTTGGCAACATGGGAGACACTTCCGGTACCGGCGTTGCATTTACCCGTAATCCGTCCACAGGTGAGAAGGGAATCTATGGAGAGTACTTAATCAACGCACAGGGGGAGGACGTGGTTGCAGGCGTGCGTACGCCGCAGCCGATTACCAAGCTGGCAGAGGACCTTCCGGAATGCTATGAGCAATTTATGAAGATTGCCAATAAGCTTGAAAACCACTATCGTGATATGCAGGATATGGAGTTTACGATTCAGGAGGGCAAGCTGTATTTCCTTCAGACCCGTAACGGTAAAAGAACGGCTCCGGCTGCTCTTCAGATTGCCTGCGATATGGTAGACGAAGGTATGATCACCCAGGAGGAGGCAGTACTGCGTATTGAAGCGAAATCCCTGGATCAGCTTCTGCATCCGACCTTTGATGCTGACGCACTGAAGGCGGGAGAAGTGATTGGACAGGCCCTTCCGGCATCTCCGGGAGCTGCAGCAGGTAAAGTATATTTTACCGCTGAAGAAGCAAAAGCGGCGCATGAAGGCGGAGAGAGAGTAATTCTTGTCCGTCTGGAGACCTCTCCGGAGGATATCGAGGGCATGCATGCGGCGGAAGGTATCCTGACCGTCCGCGGCGGTATGACCAGTCATGCGGCAGTTGTTGCGCGCGGCATGGGTACCTGCTGTGTGTCCGGATGCGGTGAGATTAAGATTTCTGAAGAAGAAAAATGGTTTGAGCTTGGCGGACACCGCTTTACAGAGGGAGACTATATTTCCCTGGACGGTACGACAGGCAAGATTTACAAAGGGGATATTCTGACCAAGGAAGCATCCATCACCGGAAACTTCCAGAGAATCATGGGGTGGGCAGATAAGTTCCGCCGCCTGAGGGTTCGTACCAATGCAGACACTCCGGAGGATACTAAGAATGCGGTGCGCCTTGGAGCAGAGGGCATCGGTCTGTGCCGTACCGAGCATATGTTCTTTAATCCGGAGAGAATTCCGAAGATCCGTAAGATGATTCTTTCCGATAATCAGGAAGCAAGAGAGGCGGCTCTGATGGAACTGCTTCCGTTCCAGAAGGAAGACTTTAAGGCTATGTATAAGGCTCTGAAGGGCAGACCAATGACCGTCCGCTATCTGGACCCGCCGCTTCATGAGTTTGTTCCGACCGAGGAGGAGGATATCAAAGCTCTGGCAGAGGAAATGGGACTGACCGCAGAGGATGTGAAGGCGAAATGTGATGAGCTGCATGAGTTCAACCCGATGATGGGACACAGGGGATGCCGTCTTGCAGTTACCTATCCGGAGATCGCCAAGATGCAGACCCGCGCTGTAATGGAAGCAGCCATTGAGGTAGAGAGAGAAGAAGGCTTTGATATTGTGCCGGAAATTATGATTCCTCTTGTAGGCGAGCGCAAGGAGCTGAAATTCGTAAAACAGATCGTGGAAGAGACCGCAGAACTGGTTAAGAAAGAAAAAGGAAGCGATATCCAGTATCATATCGGTACTATGATTGAGATTCCGCGTGCAGCCCTGACTGCTGATGAGATTGCGAAGGAGGCAGAGTTCTTCTCCTTCGGAACCAACGATCTTACTCAGATGACCTTTGGCTTCTCCCGCGACGATTCCGGTAAGTTCCTGGATTCCTACTACAAAGCCAAGATTTATGAGTCCGATCCATTTGCACGTCTGGATCAGACCGGCGTAGGCAAGCTGGTGAAAATGGCTGCAGAGCTTGGACGCTCCACCAGACCGGATATTAAGCTCGGCATTTGCGGCGAGCACGGCGGGGACCCGTCCTCTGTAGAATTCTGCCATAAGGTGGGACTGAGCTATGTATCCTGCTCACCGTACCGGGTGCCGATTGCAAGACTTGCGGCAGCACAGGCGGCTATATGCAGTGGGGAGGGGAAGTAATCTAAGCTTATTGGGCTTGCCCAATATGATATACTTTGATTTCACGATAGATTATGCTCAGGCACTGGCTTTTCGCAGGGCGAATAGTGATTATCTGCGAGAGGGGCAGTGAAAGACCTTACTGTTGAAGTGTATATAATTTAAATAGGGAATCCCGTCTTTTATAAGGCGGGATTTTCTGGTATGAGTTGCACCGTCTGCTGAGTACGTTGCTTTCAATGGGGCTGTCTGTTGATGAAAAATTAGGGATCATTGAAAAAGAGTACAGCATTGTGATAGATGATAGAATAAGAGAGGACGTGAGTGCCATGTGTAATTTGTCACAGGGAATTAAGGATAATACTTTAGCAGAAGTGATCATGACTATGCATGAGAAAGGATATGATTCTGCTCAGATTGCAGAGATTGTAAAAAAGACGATTGAAGAAGTGGAGGCTGTCATTAGAAAACGGGAGCCTGTACTGGCATAATCACAGCAATTTAATAACACAAGCAGTAAAGCAGTGAATTTGTTTTTATTAGAGAAAACAATTCTCTGCTTTTTCTGTTTTCAGGAAGAAAAACAGTCATAACAGATTGTCTTTTTTCATGCCTGGAGGGATAAAAAATAATGAGGATGGAAACCGTCTTCAGGGCAGCCTAAAATGCTCGGCTTTTTATAAAGCCGGGCTGTTTTTATGTTTGGCAGAATAATATGAGTCTGAAATAGAAGAGGACGATACCTGGTGCGGCCTGATGTCAGGATCTGTCGAAGATTATTAAAATC
>VSNE01000086.1:0-2917 GCA_009774155.1 Lachnospiraceae bacterium | reverse complement strand
ATTCTTTTCTTTTTTATATTTTATCGGCATAATTGTATCACAAATTAAGCAGAATTGCCAATTGTTTTTTTATCCAGCCAAGACCTGTCCCAATCCCGGCCGAAATTCCGGGAAGGTACAGGGTAAAAATACTGTCTGACAGTATTTTCAGGGTCAGATTTATGGTCAAAATCCAGGAAAAAGAGAAGGGGGAACTGTCATGGCCAGACATGGGGAGAACATAAGAAAAAGGAAGGATGGACGATGGGAGGGAAGATACCGGGACTACAATAAAGGAAAGGAAAAGTGTACATACCGGTCTGTCTACGGCAGAAGCTATGAGGAAGTTAAAAAGAAGCTGGCCATCCAAAAAAATCTCAGCGGAAAATCGCCGCAAAAGGGAACTGGTCAGAGTCTATTCCAGGACTTATGTATGGGAGATAGTATCCTGTTTACAGATATAACAGAAGAATGGCTGGAATTGGTCAGGCAGACAAAGAAGCCGTCAACCTACGTGAAATACAGCGTAGTCTATCAGAACCATTTAAAAGGCAGCTTCCATGATGTTTTACTATCTGAAATCACCGAAGCAGCGGTGGCCGGGAAGCTTTCCAATTCCTTGTCGGACAGCCTTTTAAAGAGTATCTATTGTGTATTGAACCAGAGTCTGAAATTTGCCTCCAGACGCTATTTTTTGTCAGTGCCGGTTCTAAAAAAACCTGTATCCAAAGTGCAGAACCGGACTGTGACAGCGCTTACCAGGAAGGAGCAGGCAAAGCTGTTCCCTGTTCTGTATCAGAAAACAGACCTTTTTAAGATGGCTGTGATTCTGTGCCTGTACACGGGACTTCGGTTAGGGGAATTGTGCGCCCTGAAGTGGTCGGATATCGACTGGGAAAACCGGATTCTGACCGTGAACCGGACTGTACAGCGGCTGCCTGTTAAAAGTCAGGGTACAAAGACAGCTTTGATCGAGACAGTCCCGAAAAGCAGCTATTCCAAACGTGAAATTCCATTGTCTGCTGCCGTTTTTAAAATACTCTCCTACTTCAGGAACAATAAGAAATATATTTTTGGCGGAGACGCCTCCATGGAGCCCAGGAAGATGCAGCGGCATTTTAAGAAAATCCTTAAGGAAGCAGAACTGTCGGATAAAAACTTTCATATTCTCCGTCATACCTTTGCCACAAACTGCATTGAGGAAGGTGTGGATGTTAAAAGTCTCAGTGAAATGCTGGGGCATTCTGATGTAGGAATCACTCTGAACCGTTATGTGCATCCGACCATGAATACTAAGCGGAAACACATTGATATTTTATCTATGTTTTATGGTCAGATTTATGGTTGGGCAGGCTAGAGAAAGCCATGATACCGGGGATATTCAGCTTTTGTCGCAGATTTTAATAATCTATGACAGCAGCTTGTTCTATCTTTATTTACAGCCATATATGGTGAGGAGGCAATGATAACCGACAAAATATGCAAGACGATACATCAGTATAATGCGGAGCCGCTTCCGCGGGAGGATATGCAGAAGCTCCTGGAGATAGCAGAAGATTATGGCAGAATAAAAAACTATGTATACCAGAGGTATGGCGGCATTAAGGGGCTGCCGAAACTGTATCCCGGCTATACGATACAGAACGAGATGACAAAAAGCGGTCTGCGTATGGAACTGGGGCTGCCGTCCGTGTATTTTTATCTTGCCGTTTTTGATGCGCTGGGAGACATTAAAACCCAGTGGTCTCATACAAAAAAACGAGTGATGGACGCCGTAAAGGAAAATCCGAGGTTCACGGCGCGGGACAGGCATTACCTCCGATTTGCCGTTAAGGTCAGCGGCTGCTTTGAAGCCATCCTTAACGGGAAAGAGCCAGCCATACCGGAAGCTATGCAGCCGCAGTATGAAAGCATCATAAAGGATGTGGATGTGGAAAACCTGAACCGGTATCTGTGCAGACAGGTCAGAAAGAAAATAAGCGCTCTGCATACGGATAAGGCGGATGGATTTGCCGTTTCCCAAAAGGCATACCGATATGGAAGCAATGGAGAGAAGCATGGAATCTTCTTTTCTACCAAAGAAAAGAGAAAACGGATCTTCGTACCGCTGACGGATAAGAATCAATATGAGAAGCAGCTTTATATCAAGCTCAGGCCGGAGGACGGGGGAGTTGAGATTTGTGTGCCTATGGAGATAAAGGTCAGGATGCACAAGGATTATCAGAATGAAATCGGACTTTCTATAGGCATATGGCAGATGTTCACAACGGAAAGCGGACATGTGTACGGAACGGACTTTGGGGAACTTCATAAAGAACTGACAGAGTTTATAAGCGCCGGCCGGAGAACCTACAGTCGGGAAAAGGAAAACAACCCCGGCAGGAAGAAGTACCGGAAGCAGAAGGAAAGACTTACTGCAAAGCTGGAGACATATGTCAATCAGGAAATCAATCGGATGCTGAAGGAAGAAAAACCGGGAGTCGTATATATTCCAAAGCTTCCTCAAACCTTTTTAAGAAAAGGCTCATGCTGGAAGGGATGCGGGAAAATCAACTATTCCAATACCATTTGGAAAAGGGGCTATATCAGGGAAAGGCTGGAGCTAAAATGTCAGGAGAATCATATCAGACTGGTCTATGTGCCGGGCAAAGATATCAGCAGAGAATGCAGCAATTGCGGCTCTATAGGTGTTTATGAGAAAGGCAGGTACCGCTGTCTATGCTGCGGGTATGAGGAGGACAGGAAAGTAAATGCGGCTAAAAATGCATTTAAGAGAGGAAAAGACGAAAATGGACTGCAGGCAGCTCAAGAGAAATCAGCGGAAAATCTGTCAGGCTGCGGGGAGATGAGTTAGATTTTCACCGGCGGAGTCAGTAGTCCACGGCTAAATCGTTCATTCAGAATATTTTTGCAGATGAGTTTAGCTGCAAGGCAGGGC